>JAAZBG010000244.1 GCA_012513915.1 Fibrobacter sp. | reverse complement strand
GTGTGTAACTCCTGTATTTCAATGGTTAATCTGCAAGCGTTAAGAATAGCTATAGAGAAAAATATTCCTATGATACTTGCCGGTTTTACATTAGGGCAAATTCCTGTTAATTCAATCGTGTATAAAAACAACTATACTTTCCTTGAAGAAAGCAGAGCCAAAAGTCTTTCTGTTTTACGAAATTTTACCGGTGACTGGCTCGATAACTATTTCAGTATACCTAAAGAGCTTGTGTCAAAAGTAGCAAGCTGGCCGGACATGGTTAATTTACTGTGTCTTGAAAAAATCACTGAAGAGCAAATCGTTGAAGATATTTCGAAATTCGGATGGCGTCCACCGGAAAACGTTGATGGCTGTTCTTCAAATTGTCAGCTTAACACCTTCAATAATTATATACATGAACAGGTATTTGGTTATAACCCGTATGAACTGGAGTTAAGCCAAATAATACGTAAAGGGCTTCTTGACAGAGAAACTGCTATCAGCAAAGTTGAGACAATGCTTCCTGATGTATACGCGCGGATCGCAGGGGAACTGAAAATTACACAAAACGAACTTGAACAGGCAAAACAGATCTACAAAAAATAATGTTATACCTATGCAAATAATCATTCACACTTTGTTAGGATACTAATCGTGAACGTTTCATTCCAGCAACGCCAATTTTTCCTGCTTCAGAATCTTGATCCTGAGAGCAGTGCTTATAATATTCCATTAGTTTTTACCATTGATGGAGCGCTTGATACCATGCGGTTTGAACATGCCGTGGCAACGCTGTTTTCATCTGTTGACATCCTGACATCATCTATGAAATCATCAAATGGTCTGCTTGAAACCACCCCGGGTATGGCTACGTTTACAAACCTGGACTACGCAGACATGTCAGATTCCACACCAGAAGAGATATTTGAGTATCTTGATCGTTTTATTACAAAGCCTTTTGTTATGGGTGAAATACTTTATAGAACGGTCTTAATAAAACAGGAGCAGAACAGTTACATCTGGTGTCTTGTTCTGCAGCATAGCATTTCGGATTTAAAAACAAAAGAAAAACTGTGTGAGCTTATAGGCAATTTGTACAATAATCCATCAACACCTATCCCTGATACGGTTAAAAATTATACTGACTATGTGAAGTATCAGACAGCCTGGCTTGCCTCAGATAGTGCTATTAGTCAAAAAAACTTTTGGCAATCAGCTCTTGAAGCTGTTCCCAAAATGTTAACACTTCCAGTGGATAATCCCAGACCATCGTTTTTAAAATTTAACGGTGATGTAGTCTATATCGAATTCGATCAGGAAACAACGGTAGCAATCAAAAATTGTGCAGCACAGTATAAAGCGACACCATTTTTATGGTTACTCACGTCCTATGCAGTCGTCCTGGGGAAATATGCAAATCAGGATTACTTCTCAATCGGAGTGCCATTTACAAACAGACGTGATGATGCATTCAAGGAAACAATCGGATGTTTTGTCAATGTACTTCCTGTCACTATTGATTTCAGGGAACCCGGTACGCTTTTTGATCTGATGGGATCAATAAGGAAGTCGATGCTTCTGGCACATCGCAATCAGGAATACCCTACAGAACTGATCATTAAAAGCACTCTACCAAAAGGGAGTTCGCTGGATGCAAATCCTGTTTATCAGACAGGCTTTACATTCGAACCATTTGTCAAACTTGCTCTTGATGACTGTGATGTCATTCAGCGGTATATGCACCATGGCGGCAGCCAACTGGATCTGTTTGCAACATTTTGGGAAGATCAGGATTGTCTTAGTGGTGTAATAGAGTATAATTCGACAATTTTCCATGAACAAACAGTTGAGCGACTCGCAGAAAATTTCAAGCATGTCGTTATCGAAAGTCTGGATAATCCGCAAATCGATGTTCATCATGCAGATATTGTAAGCAGGAATGAACGACTGTTAATTGATTCTTTTTGTAAAGGCAGAGTGTTATCCGTTACACAAGGCACAGATTTTGTTTCCCTCTTTAAAAAAAGTGTTGATACCTTTACTTTAAAAAATGCAGTTACCTTTAAGGATAAAGTAT
>JAAZBG010000243.1 GCA_012513915.1 Fibrobacter sp. | reverse complement strand
TTAGAGTTGCTTTCCATTTTTTTCTACTTTGTACTGGCGGTTGGGCGAATGAATGGGCGAATGATAATTCGCCCTTACAACACATTGAGCCCTTACAACACATTGAGCCCTTACAATGCATAGCTTAGCTTAGGGCCATTGCAGTGCATAGCGTATAATTCACGATTATTTAAATACTTCTTCAATGCTTTTTCTTACACTGTCAAAAGCTCCCTTAAATGCCTTTTGCAACGATTCTTTACTCAGTGACATTTTTGGGCGATCGATTGATCCATAGATCCGGCATTTAAATTTCCGGCCATTGTCCGGTGTTTTTTCCATTGATTCCGATATAATACCGGGTAATTTTTCGACAAATTCTTTTGTCAGCTTACCATTAATCTGCTGTTCAAGCCTGCCATCAAGGTAGATCGGTCCTGTGGATGTAAAGTGCAGAACCGGACCGGTACCTTTCATTACACTTTTAAACTGCATTACGGGTTGCAGTGTATAATCGGTGCGTATAGAATCAAACGGAGTATTGGCAAGCTGTGGAAAACCGATCAGATTGACCAGCGCTTTTTGTACCGGAAGATCCCTCAGCAGTACATTTCTCATTGTCAAGTTGCCTTTACCACGAAGAGAATCAGAGAGTATGGGGCTGCTTTGAAAAGACATGGACAGATCTGCACTACCGCTGATATTACCCATATATTTCCCCCTTATCGCACAGTATTCATCAATGCTAAGTGAGTCACCCATTATATCAAGATTCTTAATTTTCAGAGGCGACACCCCGATCCAAGCATCAAGTGTCAAATAGCCCCTTAAAAATGATGCCCGCTTAATGTTTATACTTACAGAATCACCATTTAGCTGAAACTCTGTTACCGCATTCTGCAACGACCATTTTCCATACCGGAGAAATTCCGATTCAATCTGACCACTACGCTGTGGGTTAAGCAATCCTGATGTCGTTGTATTTATAACAAACATATCAATCGTATATGTCTCACCGGTAGTTCTGTTTGTAAACTCTACGGTTTTTCCTTTTGCATGGATAGTATCAATAAGTGGTAATATTTCTGATACCAGCACCTTATTACCAACAGGTGCAATTGAAGTATCACGGAAAAATGCTGATTGAATTATTGTTTTCCTGTGTCGATAGACATACTGCAGTACTTTTTTACTATCATACCGGATCCCCAAAGTATCAATATGGCTCTTTACATGGAATTCATTATTCATCGGTGCGTAAATATATAAAGAGTCAACCTCAAGCCCCCGCCAGGGTGTTAAACGGGCACGTATAAATGAACACGAGTCCGCTCCGGTTTGTTTGAGAAGTGTAGTAATCTGATTATTAATTTGCGTACCGGAATGTGTCTGAAATCCAAGATAGATACCAATAGCAACTACCACAAGAAAAAGCAGAACAATTCCGGTAACAATCAGTATGCCCCAAAATAAAAATGAGCTTTTTTTCCTTTGTTTTATCGAAGATTTCATCATGACGCTTAATAGAGTTTATATTTAACCTTTTAAAATAACTAAAAGCCTTACAACAGGATTTCAAATGTACAAGGGCAAATAGTATTTTTTAACCGTAATAGCAATACATTAAGGCAGACAAGGCAATGCGACTAATGTCCCTGCTTGATGCGAAAGCACTTTAACTGTTTGATTTTAAAGGTTACCAGCACAATAATGTATTCTCTTTAAAAATGTTTTTCTAACATATGTAGTATAAAGTAACATTTTCCAGATATTACTATAACAGATTTTATGCAAAATATTGTAAATGCCGAAAAATTGACAAGAAAAGTTCTTCTTATCTCATCAGATAGTGATTTCAGGGATAAGACGCGGGAAAACCTGATACTTCACGGCTTTGATGTATTTGAGGTCGGTTCGCAGTCGGATGGATTGTCTTTTCTTGAAAAGAATGTTGTTGATATTGTTTTTCTTGATATTGAGAAAATCCCTCTGATTGAGCTTGACATGGTAAGCTATATTCGTACGCGGTATCACGCTGAGATCGTGATTTTAACAACAATCAACGAGCTTGAAGAGGCAACTAATGCGTTAAAAAACGGAGCTGCGTTTTATCTTGTCAAGCCACTGAAAATGGTAGATCTAAAAGCAGTACTTGACAAATTATCGCTTCGCGCAGAACGACAGGAAGACCACCTTGCTCTTGAGCAGCGGTTCCTGACAGATCTTATGGCCGGTTCGCCATCAATGCAGAAAGTACTCAAATTTGCCTCCAAAATTGCACCGACCAATTCCACGGTTCTTATCGGCGGTGAAAGCGGTACGGGAAAAGAGTTCTTTGCCAAGATAATTCATCGTTTGTCAAAACGCGTTGATGGACACTTTGTCGCAATGAACTGTGGTGCAATACCGGAAAATCTTTTTGAAAGTGAACTATTCGGTCATAAAAAAGGCTCGTTTACAGGAGCGGATCGGGATAAAGCAGGTCTTGTTGAGGAAGCACATCTTGGTACGTTATTTCTTGATGAAGTCGGGGAACTGTCTCCTCAGGCACAGGTAAAACTGCTAAGGTTCCTTCAGGAGCGTGAATTCCGCAGAGTTGGTGATAATACGACCCGAACTGTTGACGTAAGGATAATTGCGGCAACAAACAAGGATCTTAAAAAAATGATGCTGGATGGGCGGTTCAGGGAGGATCTGTTCTACAGACTTAATGTATTTTATCTCTACATGCCACCTTTACGGGAACGAAAAGAAACTATTCCCAATCTCGTTCGCCTGTTTGTACATCGTAACAATCAGCTTCTTGACAAACATGTTAACAGTATGTCCAAAGTCGCAGAGGCAATTCTGGCCAATTATGAATACCCCGGTAACGTGCGTGAGCTTGAAAACATTATCGAACATGCGATTGTACTTGCCGAAAGCAATGAGATAACTGAATTTGATCTTCCTGAGTTCATGATTCGAAACCGTCTTCTTCTGTCTGCGCCATCAGCTGAAGTTGTTAATGAAACAACAGATACGCTATTGACACTTGCAGCAATGGAAGAACGTCACATACGAAAAGCACTTGAACTTACAAAATACAACTATACCGAGACATCAAAAAGACTTGGTATTTCCCGATCAACATTATGGCGAAAAATAAAGGATTATGGTATTGCCGCAGATGACAATGGTGATACTGATAGTGATGAATCGGGAAATTAAAATTTGAAACCTGGAACAATATTTACATAAAGGAATATACTACAATGAAAATTCGGGTATACTATGAAGATACCGATTGTGCACAGGTTGTGTACTATGCCAATTACCTGAAATACATGGAACGCAGCAGAACAGAGTATATGCGGGAAAAAGGTGTGGATATCGTTGAATATCAGAAAAAAGGGTGTCACTTTGCAGTTGTTGATGCACACTTGAAATACCGTATGCCTGCCAAATATAACGACCTTCTTGATGTTGACACAACAGTAATTGACATATCAGGCGCAACAGTAACATTCCAGACAACGATCACAAACGAAGCCGGTGTGTTGCTTGTCAAGGGAGAGGTAAAGGCTGCATATCTCACTCAGGATGGTCATGCGGGGAGGATTCCACAAGAGGTTTATCGGGCGCTTGGGGGGAAGTAAGACGAATAACATAATGTCCAGACACATGAAATTGCTCCGCTTCCTGTTTTTAATTCACATAAGTGTACGCACTACCAAACTTCTTAAGATCAAATAGATACTGTGATCTGATCATCGCACCGGTAATTACAGATCCCGCATTTTTCCCCCACAACGATCGCTACTAATTCAAACTAACATACTCATTGTAAGCTTTAATCATTTGATGATACCAGCCGCTTTGTATCACCACAAACGTTTATAACATAAATTAAGTATTATTTGCGAACACGAATATTTGTAACAAATTGTATTTATATAAGATATAAAAATTAACACTGCGAACACAATCTAATTAAGCGAACATATTTTATCAATAATGATTATATTAAGAGATAGTTGATACTCTGGAACATCAACCACATTCCTCCATAAGGAATCGGAACTGAACGTCGTTCGTTTGGGAATTAAAGAAAAAAGTATTCATACTATCTATAAAAATATTCATGAGTAAGGAGACGTTTACAATGAAAAAAGTAGTAACAGTGCTGCTGACGCAGATCATGCTTACGATTACATTTGCTGACAACCCAGTTATTCAGAATTACTATTCTGCCGACCCTGCACCGATGGTATACAAGGACAGAGTCTATCTGTTCACCAGCCATGATGAAGATGTGACAGAAAGCAACTTCTTTACAATGAGAAACTGGATGTGCTATTCATCAGCAGATATGGTAAACTGGACTGATCATGGTATTGTTGCATCACTGAAAGATTTCAAGTGGATCGGGACACTCAATAATGGCGCCTGGGCACCACAATGCGTTGAACGAGGCGGGAAATTTTACCTGTATGTACCGATTCAGGGTAAAGGCATAGGGGTACTCGTTGCTGATAAACCTACCGGCCCATTCACCGACCCGATCGGAAAAGCACTTGTCAATAAGAACGGGTATGATGATATCGATCCTACTGCATTTGTCGACAGTGATGGCCAGGCATATCTCTACTGGGGCAATCCGAAATTATGGTATGTAAAACTTAATGAAAATATGACATCATATTCAGGAAATGTGGTAGAAGTTTCCTTAAATGAGGCAGGTTTCGGAAAACGTTCTGCCTATGATGCAAAAAGACCGACATCCTATGAAGAAGGACCATTCTTTTACAAAAGAGGAAATTTGTACTATATGGTTTTTGCAGGCGGCCCGGTTTCTGAGCATATAGGTCATTCGACAAGTTCCGGTCCGACAGGTCCATGGACCTACCGAGGTGTTATCATGCCGTCATCTTTTTCAAAGGCAGCCTTTACAAATCATCCGGGTGTTTGCGATTTCAAAGGGAATTCCTATTTCTTTTACCATAATCAGGGCTTACCAGGTGGTAGTGGATATAAACGTTCTGTATGTGTGGAACAATTTACATATAAGAGTGATGGTGCAATTCCCCAGATTGCATCAACAACAAGTGGTCCTGCTCAGGTAGGCTCTCTCAACCCTTACGACACAGTCCAGGCTGAAACGATCTGCCTCGGACAGGGTGTCGAAACGCAAACCTGTAATGAGGGCGGCATGAATGTCACCAGTATCGAAAGTGGTGATTACATAAAAGTAAAGGGAGTCGATTTCGGTACCGATGGCGCAGTGTCCTTTGAGGCACGGGTGGCATCCGGTTCCAATGGTGGAAAAATTGAGCTTCGGCTTGGGAGTTCATCAGGAACATTAATCGGCACCTGTGACATCGGTAATACAGGCGGTGCACAGACCTGGACATCAAAAACCTGTACAGTAACGAACGCAAAAGGTAAAAATGATTTGTATCTCAAGTTTACCGGCAGCGGCACATC
>JAAZBG010000242.1 GCA_012513915.1 Fibrobacter sp. | reverse complement strand
CCATTGATGAACGCGTCTCCCAACAGGGTAAAAACCATAACGGATCGGTCGTTCTCTGTCTCGATCACTGTTGACGTATTGGGATTCAAATGGACATCATAATAATCGAGCGGCAGATAGTGGCTCAAATAGCCTTTGTGGTCTTTGTATTGGCCGGCTGTAGTGCCCCCAGTTGTCAAGACGCTTTACAGGTTTCAGAATTGACTGCTATACTTCTTGTAAATGGATGAAGTGATATTTACCAACTGATTTAAGTATCTTCGTCAGAAGGATTTGATTACACTGAGGGATACTCGAAATTTCTTTCACTGCCTTTAATCTGTTAGAATTAACTTAAAATGAAATATAGCAGGTGATTGGCAGAAGGTGGAATAAGAATGACATATACGATTGTGTTACTCTCTTTTTTCTTAATATTTATTACTCTGCTATATCCGCGGAATAAATATACTTGGCTGCTCGCATTAATGATTCTTGGTATTGAGCTGGTGCTGTTTTCTCTACTCAAGACTGCTGGTGAAATTGGAAATTATTCGATGCCACTGGACAATAGCCTCTTTTATTATGACTATCGAATTTATATATATCTAACGCGAATTCCTATCAGTCATCAGCAAATAGCTACCTTTGGATATCTTGGTATTACAATTTTTATTTATGCCACATCACTTCTAGCACTGATTTATTTAGGAAATGCCAGACGCTGGGAAAGAGTGAAAATTCGAGGAGGCATCTTTTATCTTACCATCTTTCCAACGTTATACTTTTATTCTTTTTCTGCTCAAACACGATATAACATATATTTAATGTATTTTTCCCGAAAATTATCGATTTTTAACTTGATACATGCCTTTAACATTCTTTTCAATTTTGTACTGGTAATACACCTTCTTCTACCTATGATGATGGTTTTTATTGTTTACTATAGAGCATCCAGTGAATACAGAAAAAGACAGACTATTATACTTCTTTCTAATATGTTCGTTATGGAAATAATTTTTGCCATAATTTATTTTGGTGGTCCGACACGACGATTTTTTAATGATGTGCAGTCCATGCAGGCGATGCTTCTTAATCATGCATGGCGATTTTCTGATCCTTTGCTTTTTTATCGCATTTTACCAATCATAATCTTTATATCAACAGTGCTGAATATGATCATTCTATTGAACATTGGTGGTTTGAATTTACTTCGACACCGTATCCCTCCGAGAATTATTAAAAGCAACCAAAGATACAACAGTAATATGCGTGGAGTTTTCCATTCATTTAAAAACATTTTTTTTTCGTCTTCTGCGGTACTTAGTGATATGCGCGAATGTTATACTAGTCCTGAAATGTTGGCTTGTATCGAACGTTTAGAAAAGATAACCCAAACCAGCATTGAGAACATTTCGATTGCGCTAAATTCGTTGCGTATGCCCAATTATTTGAATCAGTCAACAGAAGTTATCAAAGCATTAAAAAATGCAATAAAAAAATGCGTTCAGATTGAAGGAATTCAGATAGACTTACAAACAAACTGCGAATGTTGCTGGGTCTTCTTTTCAGAATATCAATTCATTGAAGTTATGGTTAACTTATTTCAAATTGCTCAGGAAGCAGTTTTAGCTGCCAAGCGTGAGCAAGGTCTGGTGACAGTAAAGGTCATAATTGATGATGTTGCCACTATCATACAAGTAACTGATAATGGAACAGGCATATCCCAAAATGATCGGCACCACATCTTCGAGGCATTTTATTCGACAAAAAAAATCGGCAAAAATTGGGGACTTGGCCTTAATTATTCGACTATGGCAGTGTCCGCTTACGGAGGTCTTATATATGTCCAGACAAAACAAAATGTCGGAACGACTTTTGAACTGGTTTTGCGTAATTCACGATGAAAGGTACTGAGCATGTGAGCATGAATGACAAAATTGAGATTGTTGTTGCTGATGATAACGATGAGATCCGGAATTATTTTGTAAAAGTCTTTTCTCGATCCTCAGATATCAAAGTTGTTGGAGAGGCCAAAAATGGTCGGGAAGCGACAACATTAGCTTGCGAAAAAAAACCGAACATTGTAGTTATGGACATTGAAATGGATAATCAATATGACGGGATACATGCAATACGTGACATCAAAGAATCAATGCCAGATATAAAATCAATAGTATTGACTATACATCATGAAGATGAATATTTATTTCAAGCATATATGGCTGGTGCGATGGACTATATAATCAAAACTGCCTCTGTTGAAAGTATCCTAAAATCTATCCGCCTTGTTCATCAAAACAAATTTAATATACGACCTGAGGCGGCTGAACGAATTTTATCTGAATTACGATGGTTACAAAGCGAGAGGGTAAGTCTCTTATTCACGCTGAATGCAGTGACTAAACTGACCAACTCGGAGCTTGAGGTCATCAAGGCAATATACCGCGGAGGAACCTACTCTGAGATTGCAAATGAGCGTCATGTGGAACGTGGAACGATAAAAACCCATGTAAATCGCATTCTGAAAAAATTTGAAGTCTCCAGGATGAGCGAAGTCATTCGATTATTTGAGGATCTCAATGTATATGAAAAACTTGATTCACCTCATGATTAAATGGGTATACAAATGTTCTACCTTCTCCACAATATTATCCGAACCTATAATTACTGTGTAGGCTGTCTGTTTTCTGTAATCATTGATGCGTTAGGAGGAATGATTTGATGAAAAAACTGCTCACAGTAATCATTGTTTGCCTTTGTGTTGTCGCTATGATTGCTGGCTGCGAAGGTGGCACAACAACAACCGGTCAGACAACAACCAAATCAGGTGAAACATCAACAGAAGCAACAACAACAATTGCGAAAGCTGAAACTATTAATTTTTTTAATTCTGTCGGCGCATACAAGATACTGTTAGAAGAGAAAGTTGCTGACTGGAATGAAACGGTAGGTAAAGAAAAAGGTGTCACTATAGTCATGGACACCAATATTGACAACTATCAAGATGCCTTAAAAATGTTGATAGAAGCTGGGAATTCTCCTGATATTTACTGCGGTGCATCTATTTCCCATATTAAATCCGGATGGGTAATGCCACTTAATGATGTCACCGAGGTGCAGGAAGTACTTGCTGTTTATCAAGATTCGCTGGTTAATGGTGTCAACGTTGTCGACGGCCAGATATATTCCACTCCTGAGTGTTGGTATCCGATCAAATTTGCATACAATAAAGACCTATTCATAAAGAGCGGTATTGTTGATGACAAAGGTGAAGCTAAACCACCCAAAACCATCGATGAACTAGTTGAATATGCAAAAATAATAACTGAAAATGGAAATGGTAAGGAATTTGGATATGGTTTCACTAATGGTTGGAGTCCATACTGTGCTCGTCGCTTTATTTTAAAATCATTTGAGATGTCAACAGGTGTTTCCTGGTTTAATAACAGTGAAAATAAATACGACTTTGCACCTTTTAAACCAATGTTTGCGGCTGTACAGCAAATGTTTGCCGACGGTTCGGTTTTCCCAGGATATGAAACAATTTCGATTGATGCAATCAGGGCCCAATTTGCAGAAGGGAATATTGGTATGATGTGCGCTCCATCATATGATATTGGCGTATATGTGAATCAATTCCCAGCTCAGTGCGACTGGGGAGTCTGCGATCCGCCACAACTGACTGAAGACCCCAAATATAAGGGTGTTTGTTTTGTTTGGAATGGCCCTGTGATTTCATCTACCGTTTCAGCAGACCGAATCTGGGCGGCAGCTGAGGTTTGGAACTTTTTCAATTCAGTCGAGTTTCGTGCTGAACTTTACGCAACAGGGAACATCGTTCCAACAGCAGTTGAAATTTTGAACTATGCAAATGAGAATTGTGAATTCGTTGACATGAAAAACTGGGAGATAATGGGTGATATAACCAATTATACCGCTCAACCGAATTACCCCGACACTCTTCTCGTGCTCGAAGGAGATGATTATCAAACTACATTCCAACGGGTTGTTCTTGGGGAAATGACTCTTGACGAAATGGTTGAAGACCTTAACACTCGTTATAATAACGCATACAATCAAGGAATTGAAGATGGTACAATTGACGAGTCAATCTATCATTATGTTCCAAATGTTAATCGCTGACAGTTAGGCTATTAGTACTATTTAGCGGGAGAGGTTGACCTCTCCCGCGTGACCTCTATGCACTAGGGGGGATTCTTATTTTCAGAATAAGTAAAACAAGCACAAAAAAAACTATTTTGTGTTACACAATGCTTCTACCTTCGATTGCCGGCTTAACATTGTTCGTCGTCTATCCGATTGCATGGGTATTCAGATATTGCATGTATCGGTACACCGGGTTTGGGCAACCAATACATGTTGGCTTAAGCAATTTCGTCCGTATACTAACAAATGATCCAAAATACTGGGATACAGTATTAAACTCTTTCATATTCGCCTTTGGAAAACTATTGGTAGAGTTACCACTAGCCTTTATTCTTGCATATATCTTGGCTCGGAAATTTCATGGATCGTCACTATTTCGAACACTGTTCTATTTACCTTCAGTTCTCTCCGTTGCGATTGTCGGTTTGGTATTCTCTTATATTTTTGCTGCTTACAACGGTGTGGTGAATGAATGGTTACTGTCAATCAATATCAAGGATTTACTTGGGATGAGTGTGCCAATTAGCTGGTTTTCTACACGTTCCATGGCACTACTCATATCGATGATCGCTTCAATTTGGCAGAATTTCGGTCTTAATATGCTGTTTTTTATGACTGGACTTCAGAGCATTCCTCGAGATCTTTACGAGGCCGCTGACATTGATGGGGCAAACGGTACCCAGCGGCTATTTCGTATTACAATTCCCATGCTTGCACCCATTACACAAATGGTTGTCATGAATGCAATTCTTGGCAGTCTGAAAATAGCAGATCTGATATTAACACTTACCAATGGTCAACCCGCAGGAAAGAGCGAAGTCATGATGACTTATATATACAAACAGTTTTTTGGTCGCAGTACTGCAGCTAGTTATGGATACGCGTCTGCCCTTGTTATTGTCACTTCGGTTATTCTGGCTATTGTCGCAGCAGTTTATTTGAGAACAACAAAAAAAGCCAGTAGAATTTATTGAAGGGAGATAATATGTACAAGAACAAATCAAGTATCGTCGCTTATCTCTTTTTAATTAGCATTGCGGTTTTCATGCTCGTTCCTTTACTATATACGATATCAGCCTCTTTTAAATCAAATGCCGAAATTCTATTAGGTGGTGCCAATCTGTTGCCTAAAAAAATGACCCTTGATAATTATGTACAAGCTTGGCGACTGGCTAATTTCGATACTTACACATTCAATAGTATCCGTTTGTCCCTAACGACAACATTGGGAGTCGTTTTTTTCACCTCGCTGGCAGCCTATGTTTTCAACCGGGGTGAGTTCTGGGGAAAGAAAGTTTTGTATACCATTTTTCTTGCTACGATGTTTGTTTCCGCAGGTTCAATTATGTTATATCCGATATTGAAGCTGGCCACTGCAATTTCACTTAATAATCTGACTGGTGTTTCGATTGTTCAAATTTTTACCGCTGGCGCTGCAAATTTATTTTTGACGATCGGTTATCTCAAAACAATAGATATTGAGGTCGATGAAGCTGCAACAATTGATGGTTGTTCT
>JAAZBG010000241.1 GCA_012513915.1 Fibrobacter sp. | reverse complement strand
TTACAGTCTGGAATAAAATAGTGTCACCGGTTTTTGATTCATCACGGTGTATCATTCTCTTTGATACCAACAACCACTCAACAGAGATACGTTTGGGTGATGTATCTATTCCTGATAAATATTATCAGCTTAAAGACCGGGGAATTGATACGCTGATCTGTGGTGCGATTTCAAAAAGTTCCTATACACTTTTTCAAACCTGCTGTAACCGGATCATTCCATGGATAGGCGGACCTGTTGATGAAATAATCAGGGATTACCGCAACAATATTGACATAAGCGGTAAATACTTCTTACCTGGATGTCAACACCGAAAGTGTAGAAACCGTGGCAGTGGCAGTCATTGCAAACGACAATTTCAAAATCAACGTACTACCCAAAGCGGTAATGCTGGTAGTAGTAAAGGAACAGTATGAAAATAGCAGTATCTTCCGAAAACGCAAGTGCATCAAATCTTGTTGATCCAAGATTTGGCCGCGCAAAATATTTTATGATTTACGATACAGAAACCAAAAACTGGGAGTGTATCAATAATTCACAGAACCTTCACAGCGCACAGGGTGCCGGCATTCAAGCTGCAGCAACAGTGGTAAATAGCGGCTGCACAGTACTAATCAGCGGCCATTGCGGCCCAAAAGCTTTTGCTGCCTTAAATAAAGCAAATGTTGCAATCTATTTATCAGGAAATACAACGGTAGAGGAAGCTCTTCAGTTGTATCTTGACAACAAACTGACCAGGGCATCTGAAGCAAACGCTGAAGGTCACTGGTGATAGAAGTGGATAGTATTCATTATCGTCGCATTGTAAATGGTAATGTTTCATTTTGATAGTCAAGGAATCGTTAGTAAGTGAATTGATAAAAGTATCATGTTTTTATTATTAAAAAATAACAGGAGAAACGTATGAAAATTGCAGTACCAACCGCTGAAGGAATACTCTGTCCACATTTTGGACATTGTGAAAAGTTTGTTATTTGTGAAGTTGACAAAGATACAAAAAAGATTCTTAATAAAGAGGAGTGTGTTCCACCGCCCCATGATGTGGGGGTTATTCCGCGCTGGCTTAGTGAAAAGGGTGCAAATCTTATCATCGCCGGTGGTATGGGAGTAAAAGCACAACAGTTTTTTCAGCAGTACGAAATTGCCGTTGTAACAGGTGCTCCGGCAGAACATGCACAAAAAGTGATTCTTGATTATCTTAACGGATCACTTGTGACAGGTGACAACGCCTGCAGCCACTAATGTATCAACCGAAAGCAGAATGTATGAACATTGCAATCGCAAGTGGTAAAGGTGGTACTGGCAAAACCACGGTTGCTGTAAACATTGCTTCTTTACTTTCAGAACGTAAAGAAAAGGTTTGTTATATCGATTGTGACGTAGAGGAGCCTAACGGGCACCTCTTTCTGTCACCGGTAATAACATCTCGCACGGAATCATTAATACCCGTACCATGTATTGATGAATCGAAGTGTATCGCGTGTGGTGCCTGTGTGGCTTTCTGTCAATACAGAGCACTTGTACGACTTGGTAAAACCGTTATGGTTTTTGATGAACTTTGCCATGGATGTGGTGGATGTACGCTTGTGTGTAAACAAAAGGCTATATCCGAACAAGCTAAATCAATCGGCTTCGTTGAATATGGCACATCAGGACGTATTGAATTTATTCATGGTCGCCTCAATATCGGGGAAGCCATGAGTCCACCGTTAATCCGTGATGTCCTGTCACATAGCAGCAATGCCACAATTAAAATCATTGATTCTCCCCCGGGAACGTCATGTCCGGTTATTGCAGCAGTACGTGATTGCGATTTTGTTGTCCTAGTAACAGAACCAACACCATTTGGCCTGAATGATCTCGGACTTGCAATTGACATGGTAAAAGAACTCAGCATTCCTTTTGGGGTTGTCATTAACAGGGATGATCCACAGATTAAGGATGGCGTTAATTTCTGTACAGCACGAAATGCACCTGTTCTTGGAACCATACCGGATGACCGTCGCATTGCAGAAGCATACTCAAACGGCCGGATACTCATTGAAACACTTGATTTTGTCAAGCCTTATTTTTCCGGTATTATTGATAACGTTATATCAAAGGTTACCCCATGAAAGAAATTGTGATTATCAGTGGTAAAGGTGGAACCGGAAAAACCAGTGTCAGTGCATCATTTGCCCACCTTGCACAGGGGAAAGCAGTTGTAGCAGACTGTGATGTTGACGCAGCTGATCTGCATCTCATTTTACAACCGGAAATTATCTCTTCGAATACGTTCACAAGCGGGAAGAAGGCGTCAATAAATCCGGACCGTTGCAAATCGTGCGGCTATTGTATGATGCTCTGTCGTTTTAATGCAATCAGGAAAACTCAGGATAGCTCTTTTGTAATCGATCCGATACGCTGTGAAGGATGCGGAGTGTGTTCTCACTTTTGTCCTTATGGCGCAGTTGAATTTTCTGATGAAATTTGCGGAGACTGGTTTCATTCATCGACACGGTTTGGAACGCTTGTTCATGCAAAACTTGGCATTGCAGCAGAAAACAGTGGAAAACTTGTAACGCTTGTTCGAAATGAGGCAAAAAAGGCAGCTCAGGAACAACATTCCGATTTTGTTATCATTGATGGATCTCCGGGGATAGGCTGCCCGGTCATTGCATCGTTAACCGCTGCTGATTGTGCGCTTATTGTAGCAGAGCCAACCGTTTCGGGACTTCATGACTTCGAACGGATCGCAGATCTTACCCGTAGATTATCGGTGCAGGCATTTGTTTGCATTAACAAATTTGATATCAATCAAACTATATCAAACAAAATCGAAGATGGTGCATTAAGTAAAGGGATTACTCCTTGCGGTGTTATCCGGTACGACAGAGCTGTTACTGACGCACAGCGTAAACGAATGGCGATCACGGAGTATACTAATAACGGAGTATCACAGGACATTTCTCTTATCTGGTCAACTATTTCCGGAAAGTAATCTGAAGTTTGTATGAACATTGATATTGATAAATATATGCGGCGGATGAATGATCCGGATGGCAGTGCATTCATAGATGGCATCTGTGGTGATTCCATGGAGATCTATCTTGTGATAAAGGATCAGATTGTCATTGACGTATCATTTTTCACGGATGGTTGCGAATCATCCCGTTTCTGCGGTGCTGCAGCGGCTTCCCTTGCAAAAGACAAATCAATTACCGATATTTTACGAATTGCTCCTATGGACTGTGTTGATTTGTGGGGTAACAAAGACGGGCTTCAGATCCACTGCGCAATATTAGCAGTCAGCACCCTTCATAAAGCAATTGCAGATTATCTGCTGCGGTTCGAACGTTCCTGATTTATTTTTGCATAGTGCATGCAAACCTGATACACAATTTTCATAAATAGAACTGGTTAAATTATTCTTTTTGTCCCATAGGGACAGTATATTTATAGAAAAAATACAACAAATAAAAAACCATTGTCCCGTAGGGACAATATATGCATAGGATTAAATTGAATATCAAACACATTAACACAGATATTTCTTGCGGGATGTGTAATAAATATATCGTTCCTACGGGACTTGCATTATTTTTGTGATCATACATTCTATAAACATTTGATCCCGATGGGATCAGGTTAATTAGATATGTATTATTTTTAAATAATATGCATTGACATGTTGATATCTTTTATTTTTAAACCTATTGTTTTATATCTGTGTTCTCTGTGTCCTCTGTGTTCTCTGTGGTTTATTAAAAACGTGTATACATATATATTCTCTTTATGTCACGTACGACTAATCGTATTGAATCATATTAAAATTATCAGACAATCTCATTAGGTAAAAGTATTATGTTTATCAAAAAATCACAATAATCACAGTTCAGACAGAGTTGTTGATATTTGTAGATTAATAAATAACCACAGAGGACACAGAGAACACAGAGTGAAGAATAAATTCTCTACAATAAAAACATATTGACAATTAAATGGTAACATTCGACCTATAAATTTCCCGGGAGAACCTTTCATAATGGTAAAAAAAATCGTATGATTAACAACTTTAAAGCAACGATACTCGTTGATAACAAGCCAAACCCTGATAACTCATCCTTGTTAAGCGAACATGGACTATCCATCTGGATTGAAGTGGATTCCACCTGTATTTTATTTGATACCGGGCAGAGTCATAAATGTATTGAAAATGCTCTGACGCTTGGTATAGATCTCTCCCGTGCAGAATATCTTATTTTGTCGCATGGGCATTATGATCACACTGGTGCACTTGATGCAGCTTTACAATATGCGCCACAGGCAAAAATTTATTGTCACCCCGATTGTACTATTACCCGTTATAGTCATTATGCAGATGGTACTGTTAAAAACATTGCCATTCGTGAACATGCTCAGCATACACTTAATGAACATGCTCAACAGATTACCTATATAAAATCATTTAACTACATTACAGATTCATTCGGAATTATTACTTCTATTCCAAGAAACACGTCTTTTGAAAATACTGGTGGTATATTCTCAATAGATTTAAAAGGAGATATCACCGATACGATTCCCGATGACCTTTCGCTCTTCTTTTTGACATCACGCGGCATCGTTCTTGTCTGTGGCTGCTGCCATTCGGGTATCATTAACACGATGTACTCGTTACAGCAAAACATCCCTGATACTCCTATTGCATCGATTATTGGTGGATTACACCTTGTCAATGCATCAAAGGTACGCTTATCCGAGACTATTTCCAGACTTGAAAAAGTAAAGGTACCGTTTATCTATCCATGTCACTGTACCGGCGATATTGCGGCATCTGCGTTACACGACGCTCATCCTGAACGAGTTGTTCCAGTCTACACTGGATATTCTATCACAGTGTAATAGTAAAAAAGATACAGCGCTGCTTTTTAATAGTAACGACTCCTGTAGCCAAAATAGTGTAACTACCCGTTGCACAATTACTGCTGAGATGCTATTTTTTAAACTATGAGTATTTCTACTGTAAAGAAAATCGATTTAGTATCGGAGCAGATTCTTGATTCGATTGCTGATGGTGTTTTTACGGTAGACACAGACTGGAATATCACGTTTTTTAATAAAGCAGCAGAAAAAATAACCGGCGTAAGTAAAAAACATGCACTCGGACAAAAATGCTGGGAGGTTTTCCATGCAGAAATCTGTGAACGTGACTGTTTTTTAAAGAGAACCCTGAAATCCCGTAAACCCTATGTTAACAAAACAATTCATATTATAAATCTTGCCGGTAAAAAAGTTCCAGTCAGTATTTCGACATCAATGTTATGCGATAAAGACGGCAGTGTACTCGGCGGTGTAGAAACATTCAGGGATATCAGCGAAATTGAATTGCTGCGTAAGGAAGTTGAAGGGAAAAATTGTCATCATGATATCCTGACAATAAACCCCCGGATGCTTGATCTATTAAACAAACTTCCAATCATTGCTGAAAGTGATACTCCTGTGCTGATAACAGGAGAAAGCGGTACCGGCAAGGAACTTTTTGCACGTGCCGTACACAATCTCAGCGGACGGGTATCAAAACCTTTTATTGCAATTAACTGCGGCGCACTTCCCGAAAACCTTCTTGAATCCGAGTTATTCGGCTATCGCAAGGGAGCATTTACCGATGCAAAGACTGACAAACCAGGAAGGTTTGATCTTGCTAAAGGGGGAACGCTGTTTCTTGATGAAATCGGAGATATGCCGAAATCGCTTCAGGTAAAGCTGCTCAGAGTGCTCCAGGAAAAACAGTTTGAACCGCTTGGTGCAACAAAACCGGTCACTGCTGATGTAAGAATTATTGCAGCAACGAATAAAGACCTTGCATCAATGGTGGAAACCGGTGATTTCCGAAATGATCTTTACTATAGAATACATGTGCTTCCGATACATCTTCCCCCATTACGGGATCGAAAAGATGACATAGCGCTTTTAATTAAAAGCCTGCTTAATAGTAAAGCAGTAGCAACCAATAGTAAACAGATTACAGTCACACCCGAAGCTATGAATCTTTTATCGCAGTATGATTATCCTGGAAATATACGGGAGCTTGAGAATATTATTCAGTACGCATCAATTCTCTGCCTTGGGAAACCGATTCTCCCCGACCACCTGCCATCATACATTACTCATGCAGAAATACCGGACAATTCTCCAAAAGAAACTCATGCTGATACTGTTCAGGATTTTGAAACACATCAAATACTCGATGCTCTCCAGAAATGTAAACATAAAAGATCTGAAACTGCAAGATATCTTGGAATACATGTAACGACGCTTTGGCGAAAGATGAAGCAGTTTGGTATTGGCTAATTTGGTTTTTCGTTTGAAAAAAAACATTGTCCTTATTACTTTCATAGTGTATGTTAAATAACATGCATTACAATGGGCGTTGCATCTATTTATAAAGGAATCGTATGGTATCAACCTGGATCTCATTTTTAATAGCATCAACATTTGTCGTTGGTGCCGGTATTTTTATCGGACGGATCAGTGGATCGATCGGTGAACGGCTGGGACTTGGCAAAGCCTGGGCTGGTGCAGTCCTTCTCTCATTTGCGACAACACTGCCTGAGCTTGTTTCCTCGGTAACGGTATCATTACGTGGTGATACTGCTATGGCAATCGGGGGAATTCTTGGTAGTATCATATTCAATCTGCTGATACTTGTGATTGTCGATTTGATTGATCCCAGGCCAATCTACCACCGTCTGAGTTTCAGCCACGTCTTTGTCGGGCTCACCGGATGTATGCTGCTTGCAGTCCTTTGCTTCGGACTTATGACCGGTCTTGTTGAAAAAGGGATACTCAGCAGTGTTGATCATATCGGATTTATCGGAGTTCCCTCACTTATGATCATCGGGGCATACCTGCTCAGTCAACTACTGATTTTACAGATCGCCCATGATGACGCATCAAAAAGTAATGAAGCATCCAATGATGAACAAGCCGGGAATGTATCCGTTTTTGACAAAATGAAAACCAGTAATCTATTTTTACTGTATGGCGGTATCGTGGTAGTCATTTTTATTGCAGCCTATCAGCTTGGCGTTCAGGCTGAAAAACTTGCATCCGGGTATCATCTTGGGGCAACCTTTGCCGGTGCAACGTTGCTTGGTATTGTCACGAGTCTCCCGGAAGTAACCAACGCTGTAACCTGTGCCCGCAGACGCGAACTTGACCTTGTGGCAGGAAATGTATTTGGTGCAAACGCATTTGTCATTGTGGTTATCGCCATCGCCGATTTCTTTTATGTCAAAAGCAGCATTTTCCATTCGCTTAACGAACGGGATATCATTTCATCGGTGATAATGGCATCAATAGCCATTGTCATGCAGGGTATTGTTCTCGGGGCACTTATCAGTAAAAACAGCAACCGGATCTGGCGAATTGGTATTGCGTCAATTTTTCTTGCAATCCTTTATGGGATAAGCCTTTTTATCTCGTACCGGTTTTCAAGCCAACTATAACTTTTCCTGTCAATTTTATCCTGATATCATTTTTTTATCTTGCCATATATTGACATCAACCATACCATTTATCTACATTTCCTGTATGGTTCCTGAATACGATTACCTTAACATGTATGAAAAGATAAACAGAGAGGTAATTTAACAAATGGCAACCTTACAACATATTCCTGTTTTGCAAAGGAGTAATGCATGAAAAAGTATGCGGCAGAGTTTTTAGGAACATTCTGGTTGGTACTGGGTGGATGCGGTAGTGCAGTGCTGGCAGCTGCATTCCCTGATCTGGGAATCGGTTTTGTCGGTGTTTCACTTGCGTTCGGGTTGACTGTTATAACGATGGCGTATGCGATTGGTCATATCTCAGGTTGTCATCTCAATCCAGCAGTGTCTATAGGCCTTTGGGCAGGTGGACGGTTTCCTTTAAAAGATCTTGTGCCGTATATCATCGCGCAGGTTATTGGCGGTATTGCTGCCGGAGGTGTACTCTATCTTATTGCAACAGGTAAAACAGGTTTCGATCTTAGCGGCGGATTTGCATCAAACGGATACGGTGAGCATTCACCAGGTGGTTACACCCTGCTTTCAGCACTTGTATGTGAAGTCGTAATGACAATGGTTTTTCTTTTTGTTATCATGGGAGCAACCGACAAAAAAGCAGTCCCGGGCTTTGCACCGCTTGCTATCGGGCTTTGCCTTACCCTGATACATCTAATCAGTATCCCGGTTACCAACACATCGGTTAATCCGGCGCGAAGCACAGGAGTAGCGATTTTTGCCGGTGACTGGGCGATCGGACAACTCTGGCTCTTTTGGTTAGCACCTATTGCTGGTGGCATTTTAGGAGCACTTTTTTACCGGCTTATCGGGAATTCAAAAGAATAGTATACAGGTGTAAATATCCGGAGTATGCATTGTACAAAATAAATGCATTATTCCGGTTA
>JAAZBG010000240.1 GCA_012513915.1 Fibrobacter sp. | reverse complement strand
GTTTCAATCCACGCACCTGTAAAGGTGCGACTCACTGATAAAACATCCGTTAATGACATCTGAAAGTTTCAATCCACGCACCTGTAAAGGTGCGACAAACTTACGGTGATAAACTGGACCTCACAACGAACGGGTTTCAATCCACGCACCTGTAAAGGTGCGACTCACTGATAAAACATCCGTTAATGACATCTGAAAGTTTCAATCCACGCACCTGTAAAGGTGCGACAATAACTCCAAAGGAGAAAATCATATGTCAGAAGTTTCAATCCACGCACCTGTAAAGGTGCGACTGTAAAAGTTGGAGACAACAAAAAAGACTTTAAAGTTTCAATCCACGCACCTGTAAAGGTGCGACCCTTCCAACTTATCTTATTTTATAATAAAAAGTTGAAAGAACAAATTCGCGGAGGGGTGTAGAATCTGATGGAATTGCTTGACATGTGATCTTTCATAGATTTTCAATTCCTTGATATACTTCATTTTATAGAATTCGCGAACCTTCCAGTGATTTTGTGGTCACTTATGGTACGCGAACGCATTTTCTTCACTCAAGAAGCAATAGTCCTTCGGGATCATATGTTTCTTTTGCTCCAAGATGCTCCACCCGCCGTTGCCAGTTTGCTCCTAGAAAATAGAATCTGAGACTATCCTTTTTCAAGTCTGCTGTTTTTGCCAGCTTACTTCGCAAACTGACCCACTCTGCTGGATCAATAAGACATTCAAATACTGAGTTTTGCACCCGTTGTCCAAAATCCTCACATATTTTCGCGACACGCTGTAAGCGTCTTTTTCCAGCAAGATCCTCAGTACTAACATCATAGGTTACAAGTATCATCATTTTTGTACCTCATTATTTCCAGAAAAAAGGTGGGTATTTATCAATATCATTGCGCAAAAAACGAGCGAGCAGCATTGCCTGTATATATACCAGCAAGCCAACAGGAACACTTTCTTTGATAAACGGATGGAATATTTCCTCCTGTTTTCTTTTTTGATATGCAGCTATTACAGTTTTTCTCGCTACATCATCCATGAGTACGCCACCAGTCTCAGTAATAGTAAACTGTTCCGGTTTTACCTGTTGTAAATTAATCAGAGAAACAACAAGCCTGTCTGCAATGCATCCTCTGAACTCCTCCATCAGATCCAGTGCCAACCCCGGCCTGCCAGGTCTGTCTTTATGGAAGAAACCGCAACAGGGATCGAGTCCAGAAGCTTCAAGTGCAGCAGTTGCATCATGTACGAGCAGTGTATATACAAATGATAATAGCGCATTAACTCGGTCAAGCGGAGGCCGGCGACTACGCCCTTTAAAAACAAACAGATCTTTCCGGACACCGATCAGTTCATTAAATACATCAAAATAGGAACGTGCAGCCTCCCCTTCCCTTCCAAGAAGTTCATCACTGTTTGCTGTCGTCCTGATATGCTTAATTGTTTGCTTTAATCGAAGGGCACTACTTTTAAGAAGCAACATTGCATCATTATTATCTGTCTCGCGAGCAGCACGGAGGAGAACATTTCTCCCATTGACAATTTTTGCAAGAATAAACATTTTTGCAATGTCAAGTGACTCATTATCTTTATCAGCAAGCCGATATTGAGCACGTCGTACAAGAATATTCCCATTTACCTCACCAACCACGCGAGCTTTAAAATGCCCGGATTCTGAAAGAAATGATAATGCGACATTGTTTTCAGCACACAATTCCATCGCATACGGACTACACCCTACTCCACCAATACAAACAATACCATTCAGTGAGAGTACCGGAATTTTTATTTTTACCTCTTTATCAACACTTACAACAATTGTCTGGCCTTCTTTTGCAATATAGGCGCCATGTGTTGTAATGTACAAAGTATTAAGTAAACGTCTCATCATCCTCCTCTTCTATGGAGTCCAGAAACGAATTTACGTATTCTTCTGCCTTATTAGAACTGTTTAATTTCGGCATACATATATTAATAAGAGAACAATTATCACATTTTTTTTCATAAACTGCTTTTGGTGTTACTTTGCTTTTAATAAGATTTCTAAGGCGAAGTATTAAAAGTGTAGTTTCATTACGTAACTTATCATCTAGTTGTATTACCGTTCTACGTCGTGGAGTACCGTAATAAAGAGCTCCTTCATCGATCTTTACTACAAGCATCTCTTCAAGGCAGAGCGCTTGGGCGCATAACTGCACCTCATCACAACGATCAAGTTTTGGTTTACCACGCTTATACTCCACCGGATACGGTTTCCATAATCCGGATACATCAGGAAGCGTAACACCAGAACCATCAGTGGATTTTGTAAATTCAACCACATCGGCCTTACCGAAAATTCCCAGTTGCCTGTTTTGTAAATTTAAAGCACGGGCAATACGTAAATCGCCACGGGATTCAACTTCCTCTTTGTCAGTTCGGTCATGAAGAATCCTGCCTTCTGCGGTCAACCTATTCTCTTCCCACTGCCGTTCGATATGGATAAGTGCGCATTGACGTTCGCAGAATACGATGTGCTGAAGTGCAGAGATTGGGAGGAGGTCTGATTCGGGGTACATGAACATAATTTCTCTTAAGGTTGCAAATAGTTTAACCGATACTGCATTGCAGTATCGGTTTTATTAATAGTTACATGTTCTTGAAATACTTTTTGTCAAAGAACAATTAGTAAAATTATGACTACACTTAACCTACTTTACATATTAATTCAACACCGGATAGATTTGAATTATCAACAATAACTTTATAATCTTCAAATGAACGTGCGGCTTTGTCAGGATTAACACGTTGGATTTGAATTTTTTCAAAAAGATCCTGTGCTTGTGCATTTCCCATCTTATCCTTATGTTTGAAAATGTAAAGCCCACGGGTGGCCATCATTCCTCTGGCAGCGGATCTGTCATGTTCAAACATGCTTGTCAATGCTTCCCAAAGTAGGGTTACATCATCATCATTAAAACCAGTTTGATCTGCAAGGGGGGCTGAAACAAAACCATATGCACGATATAATCCATATGGTACTGTAAATTTACGTCCCATTGTGCGGTTATCACCGCTTTGTTTTTCAGCATCAGCTGCAGTTGTTACTGCCATACGTGTAATACAGTGTTCAAGTGAAACAACAGGATCAACAGACCTTGCGAATGTTAATTGTACAGCACCTCGAACCTGACCGGCATTGGCACCTGTTGAAAGTACCGCACCAAATGTTCTGATGTCGTAATAATTCTGACAAAGAAATTTGCGTGCTTTATCTATTTCACTACCCTGACCAACGCCATCTTTATTCCGTTTCTTTCCATCCGTTGAATCCGCAGGCTCTTTTGTTAAATCGATTTTCAAGTATTTGTAAGCATCTTCTATTGTGTTGTTAAGAATTGCTTTTTCCTTTACGAATATCATATTAGGAGCTTTGTCATCAGATTTAATCTGAACGTAATTTCTAACTTTACGTTTTAAACAAACGTCTGTAACAAGCCCATGCCCGGATTCAGCATCAACACGCGGTAAATTCCCAGCATCCGGATCCCCATTCGGATTACCATCGATTACATCAAACAACAAAACAAAATCATAACGATTGATAGACATACAGTATTCCTTTCGGTAAATTTTATTTATTTATAACATCTTCTTTTTTAGTAAAAAATTCCTGACGCTGATGATAGTAACCAATCGCAAAGCGTCCCTGCTCATGTAAATCAAGATGTGCGGGAAAATCTATTAACTTCCCCATTATTTCACCTAATAGTGTTTCTAAATTTTTAACTCTGCCACGGTTTTCTATTTTTGCAAGATGATGATTTTTTAGTCTCATTAAATTCGCAAATACAGTTACCGGACTTGCACATTCAGAACCATAATACCGTTCCCGTATTGTAGCATTCAATCCAGGATTTGCTTCTTCCTGAATTTTCTCAAGGGTAGCAAAGAGTCGCCCGAGTTGATAACCAACAGATGGCTGATTAGTATCAAGAGACATTGTAATCTCCTTATGGTTTGGGTTTATATGAATTCTATGATAACGATTCAAATAAGCTTTAATCAGTGCAGCTCTGACAGGTTTGACGCGATTTTCAGTATCACTATGTATGCGCCGTAATGCAGCCTGAAGCAGTGTTGCAGGATATTGCGTTCCGTTGAGTATTGCGCGCATAAAATCACCGGCAATATTCGGAGGTATATTTTCACTTTTATCTTGAGATGCAATATTGACAAGTAATCTCCAGATTGAATAGAATTCTGGTTCTTTCGTTGGTTTCACGATTGCCAAATCATCAAAGTGGATTTTAATTCTTTCTGCAAATTCAGAAACCAAACCAACCTGCCAGAATCTTACAGAGATACGAGCAGCATTTGGAGATAAACCTAATACATAAAACCGGGAAATATCTGATGAATTAATAAATGCACCATTTTGAACCGACTTGTAAAGCTCTTTAATTCTTTCAGTACCCTCATCTGGGTTATCTTTCGGAGGTTCGGAAAAAAACATCGAAAAGTCATTTTCAAAAGTCGATTTCTTTTCAGACCAAAAAACTGTTGTTGTATCTCCAATTTGTATACGTTGTTTACTCCGTAACAAAGTGTTTAACGCTGTTACATAAGCGAATTCTGTAGATTTAATAATTGGTGCATTATAACCTTGCTCTTTTCCATATGAATCGTAACCACAATTTTTCTGAAAACCTATCAAATTTTTTGTATCTTTGTCAATCGGTGTTTTACCATGAATTCTTGATATAATCCCATTTTCACCTGTGACAATACAAAAACCGTATTTGTCATCTTTCGTTTCGCTTTTTTCCTCAGTATTATCAGTGCATTTTTGATGTTGTTTCACATAATTCTGAACAGCAGGCCGGCATGGGATTGGCATCATGTCTGAACTTAATCTAAAAGCCATATTGCATTGTGTAAGCTTTAAACATTCCGCAAAATTTGATGAAGCAATTACATTCGCAATTTCCTTATTTTCGTAAAAACTTATAATCGCCTTCACTCCAACATCTTTTTTTAGTTCACTAGTCAATTTTTTTAAAGAATCAAGCCATGTTGTATGTTGTTTTGCCGATTTAATATCCGTATCCGGTTGTCCTAAAACATATCCAATATGATCCCACAACAAAAAAGTTGTCTCATAACTTTTACCACCAGACCGGCTTAAACTTCTTGGTAAAAGAAATGGTTTTGCCAAAAGCTTCTTTCCTATTTTCTCTCTTGTATCTTCAAGTTCGATGAACTTTCCATTTTCGTCAATAACAATTAAAAATTGCAATTCTTTCTTTTCAAAACCCTCTGGAGCTATGTCGCTATTTGGATCAGCAGCTTTTCTATCATAATATTCTTTTAAGGCTTGAAGTATCATCTCCGAACCTCCTCTGAATTTCGTGCAGGAACAGAAATAACTCCACTATCAATTCTGGCCCGAAAAAACATGGCGCTTGGTTCGTTAATATTTTCGAAGTTTATATCATAAAGCATCCATCCAAGATCCCTTGTCTCTGCAATTGGAATTTTTGAATTATCATCATTATTTACTAATTGAAAATGACAAGCAAACTCCCGACAACCAAGGTATGGTCTGTGAAAACATTGGCCTTTTTTTGCACGACGCTCGAACATTGCTGCATATTTTGCAGGCGTTTCATCTAATCTTAGTGTTTGTTCTGCTTCATTCTCATCTGCCCAAAATTCCTCAGAAAGAGATTTATTGTTTTTCCTTTTTTCTGGTGGAATAAATTCAAACTTTGCATACAACCGATATCGAACATCCTGTAAAAACAAACCTGCTCGTTGCTGTCGTTCATCTTCGATATATAAGCCCATTGCTTTTCCAGTTCCATTTTCCATCATTTCTGATGTTGGCCCAGATATTCGTTTTCCTACTTCATTTCTTCGTACAGATACCCATTTGATAGGATTTAAAACTTCAATTTTTGTAATATTCCACCTTATTGCTGGCTTCCATAGTATTGCTTCATAAATCGCACGCGCGGCAGATGGCGTGATTACATCATAACTTACACGCTCTACTTTCATTTCTGGTCTTGTAAAGCATGCGTAATCTCCCCACACTTCAAGGCACCAATCATTCATTATTGCTCCTTATTTGAAGAATTTATGTAATTTTTGAGTTCTCACAATATCAATTTATCCGGATCAATAGGTTGGTCATCTACGGAGAGACCAAAACTATCATCATAATGAATACTCGATTCAAGAGCAAACAGCTCCGGGGCAATTTCAACTAACGCATTGCATGTTTTCAAAAAAACAAAATCCTGCGTATATACATTTACAGAATATCGTTGCAATTTTCTAAGTATCCGACGTTCTGGTCCGAATGATTTAATTAAATCAATATATTTCTTTCCTTCCCGGTAAGGTACGACAATCGTTTTTTGCATTGAATCGTCAATTATGCGGAATTTTTCGGAAGCAGATCTATATTGAAATGTTAACTCACTTGAATTTAACATTGATGTAATATTATTTACATCAAGAGAGATCGCTTTCCAATATAATTCACTAAAAAAGCGTTCAAAGTTTTCATGAGCAAGAGGACTTTCAAGCCCATTCTTTAGCATATTTACTGTTGTTTCAGTTGCTTTTCTTAATATACCGGGAGGAGACTTTTTTGGTGGTACGAACACCTTTACAACTGCATTTTCTTTGTGCAGTTTTCCCTCTCTGTTGCATCTTCCTGCCGCCTGAGCAATTGAATCCAATCCTGCAATTGCCCTATATACAACAGGAAAATCAAAATCAACACCTGCTTCGACAAGTTGTGTACTGACTACCTGCACTTTTTCATTATTTTTAAGTTTAATTTTTATCTCTGTAATTATATCACTACGGTGCTGCCCACACATTAAAGCAGAAAGATGATATGCCCCGGATGGTAGTAGTTTAAATAATTCTCTACAGCTTTTTCTATCCGAAACAATACACAAAACCTGTCGGTGCATTTCAATTTCAGAAGCAATATCATTCCACTCTGAAACTGTTGATAGATCTGTCGGACACAGCACTGTTACTCTGTCAAGTTTCTTATAAATTTCATTAACATTTGTTACTATTTCATTTACACTACCCTTTGACAGTCCTTTGAAAGCTTCTCTGCTCTCAAATGCAGGTTGTGTGGCTGTTGAAATTACAAAAGTAACATTATAACGTTTTGTTAAAAGTTCCATTGTTTGTAAAATCGGATTTAAGTATTCCACAGGAACAAGCTGAGCTTCATCTAATATTACAACACTATTAGCGATATTATGAAGTTTGCGACACCGGCCTGGTTTTGCTGCAAAAAGCGATTCGAAAAATTGTACTGATGTCGTTACAATTACCGGAGCATCCCAGTTTTCTGCTGCCAATCTCGACATTGGTGTTGAATCCGAAATGTCAAGATTAGAATGGTGTTCAATTACCTGTTCACTTCCAAGCGCATCGCGAAAAACATTCACATTTTGTTCAATAATACTTGTAAATGGAATTACGTATATCACTCTATCAAGTTTATGTTTTAGAGCATGTTCAAGTGCAAATGCCAAACTTGATAATGTCTTACCACCACCGGTTGGAACTGTAAGTGAAAAAATTCCCTGTTCACGGATTCCTGCTTTACGGCAATCTGCAAGTATTGTTTGTCTAATACTATTTACTTCAGTCTTTGCAGCCGTTTTCAGCTTTTCATCCATATAACTATTAAATTTAACTAACAAATTTTCAATAGTCGCATAATTACTTCTAATCATTGTCTGTTCGGGATTCATATAACTTTCTGTATCCAGAAAATCTGCATCGACCAGACAGGAAAAAAGCATCCGTATCCATAAAGCCATGTCAAGAGAATCCCGTTCGAAAGACCATGGACTTTGTTTTGGTTTTGCAAAACTAAGTAAATCAATAAATTGTTTCTTTATTCCATCTGTTGATCCATTTGATAACCTATAATTCAATGAACCTTTCCCTGATTGTTCATCGGAATACCAGTCTGGTAGCCCAGCATGATGTCCTGCAACACAATATTGCAGGATTCTTCCAATCTGTGAGCCAAATACTTCCTCAGCCAATTTTGCACCCGGAGTTGAATGATCCACTTTACCAGCATTTCCTTCAAGATGAGCATCTGCATCGTAGCCACTTTTCAAACATAAATATTTCTGCCAAATATCAGTTGTTTTACCCTGGTCATGTGCAAGTCCTTCAGCATACCCCCATTCGGCAGAATTAAATTTTGATGCAAATTTTGCAGCTAACTCTGCGGTATTTATCAAATGGTCATGCAAGGAATGCGGTTCTTTCCAGGTACCATCCGGATTTTGCTTTACGTGTGCTATTTCCATTATTCTTCCTTTTTATTCAATCAATAAGATCAATCTCTGCAGACACTTTACGTATCGGTATAGCCTGTAACTTACCCTCATTGTAAGCATCAAGCCGCGACTCAGCCTCCACCACCCATCGCGCATCAATTGCTGATTGATCATTATCATCAAGGTTATTCATAGGTTCTTGTGTCATTTCTGAACCTCTTCATTCCAAGTTACCATCAAATCGAATTGTATTCTGCCTGCATTTCATGAACAGTTGAACCGAAAAATTCATGGAGTTTTGCTTGCAAAAGCTTTTTATCCGGAAGCTTTGTTGTATACTCTGCAATTACCGCAGGTGATGTTGTTCGGGCGAGGGCATATTCAACAACTTCTGAATCGCGACCTTTACATAAAATAATTCCTATTGATGGATTCTCGTGCATTTTCTTTACATCACGATCAAGTGCTTCCAGATAAAATGATAATTTGCCCATATATTCCGGCTTAAATTCATCGACTTTCAACTCAAAAGCAACAAGACACTGTAACTCACGGTGATAAAACAGGAGATCGATAAAATAGTCCTTCATTCCAACCTGTATGCGATATTCTTCTCCAATGAATGCAAAATCACGACCGAATTCGATAATAAATTGCTTAAGCGAATGAATAATACCCTTTTGAAGATCTGATTCATTATACTGGGAAGGAAGTCCCAGAAAGTCAAGTGTGTACGAATCACGAAATATAGTTACTGATTCCGGGTGAATATCATTTAAAACTTGTGACAATTTTGGCTGGATCAAACTTCTTTCGAATGATCCACTTGAAATTTGTCTTTCAAGCTCTCTTTTAGAATAATTATTTCTGACTGATTCCCGTAAATAAAATTCCCGTTCCAAATCAGTTTTACACTTTGACAAGATTATAATATTTTGCGTCCATCCAATTTCTCTCACCAGTGGTGAGAGTATTGTATCATTAGAATACGTCTCAAAAAACTGCTTCATCCTCCAAAGATTCTTATCAGAAAATCCTTTTTGCTCAGGATGTGCAATTTCAAGAAAATCAGCCAGTTGCCTTACAACACCATCACCCCATTCAGCAGTTTTAATTTTATTGGAAATATATTCTCCTACACTCCAATATGTGCTAATTACTGCGGAATTGAGGGCTGTAAATGCTGTTTTGCGACCTTTTGCAATAATACCTGATACCTCCGCAAACTGCTCTTCTATAGCCAGCTCGCTATCATCAATACTTCTTTTTGATTTTTTCATACAATATCTCGACTCTAATACTCCCTATTTGTACTATACCTGTATTAAATCTACAACACAATCGCTTCCAAAACCTGACAGTAACAAAGCAATTTTCATTTAAATGTGTCACCAGTGGTGACACATTTTACTTTTACTATGTCTTTTACGATAAACTATGACACTGAATGACTGATATGACTGATCTATTGGCATACCCACTTGTTGTAAATAAAAATTGGAACCATTTAACTGCCAGTTATATACGCATCCCCCATTTTTTTAATTCTCTCCAAAACCATATCTTTCAATTCTGTTGGTGCAATAACTATTGCTTCATCACCCCATGATAAAATCTCCCTGATCAGTTCGTGCGGTTGACTGTAGGGAATTTCTATTTCAATTGTCGCGTCGTTGACATGTACGATTTTCTGATGTGGATACCAGACTTCACGTTGTGCGTATCGCGCAGCTTTTCCGGTAAGACGGATACGTGCATGAGCCTTGGGAGTACCTGAGAAAATCCCGTATGATGTAGCAAGTATTTCCCGACAGGTGTCCTCACTCTGCCCGCACCAGGACTCGTTGACATGTCTGATATGTTCGATTGAGTCAAGTGAGAAAGTACGAAGCGCCTGCTTTTCATGACAAAATGCGTCAAGATACCAGTTATCGCGATACCGCACAAGATGCTGCGGGGAAACAGTACGTTCCTTTGTAACACCGTCTGTATTTGAATATGAAAAACGAACCGCATACTTGCGCGTGAGTGCATTGACAAGCGCACCAAAGGTTCCCTCTGTAACGCAGCGGTAATGAATGTCAAGAATTTTGATTCTGTCAGCCCACTGATGCGGATCGCGAACTTTAAGCTTTAAAATGGCATCACATTTCTTCGCAAGTGGCCTGAATGAATCACTTAAAATCGGGCTTGTCATTGTACCGACAATCCGCTGCATGGTGAGTAACGCAATAAGCTCATCATCGGTTGGAAGGATTGTCTCTACAGGGTCATCTATTGATTCGGCATTGATAATTTTATAGAGCCCGTTTTCTTTTTTAATATTCACGGTTCCGAGTAGCCGTGCATTTTTCAAAATCCTGAAAAATGAAGACTCACTTGAAATATGTAATTTACGTGAAATAACAGTTCCTGATAATCCATCAGAGTATTCAGTGAGTAGCTTAACAAGTGCAACAGCAGTTTCTTTATTATTCATGCAACCTCACAGGAGAAGGAATTGCAAAACATTTCAATGCCAGCCACCAGTAACGACACATCATTATTCTCTATGCACTCAATTCTCTTAGTGGCTGCAGATTACGCCAGTATCAGCGCTAAACTGAATTTCTATTCACAAATAACGACAGAAAGAACGCGATAACGCTGCCAATTATTGACGTGTAAAGTATAATTATAAAGTAATTCCGGGGAGAAAGGATGTCAACGCGGGTAGGAGTAGCAGGGATATTTCGCGACTGCAGCTCTTTGAAATGACATTGGGTTCCAATTTTTCATTTTCTCCAAGCGCTGAAGGCGCGACATATACCAGCCAGGGTTATCGGCCCTGGGAAATGGTTCAACCGGCAATGCAATTCGCATTTCGAAATATCGCACACATAACGGTAATCAGGTATGGAGAATCGTTGTATAAATTATACGCCGTTAACAACCAATAGTAATACAACCACAAAAACCATCTTGCGCATACATCATAAATGATGTATACTATATCTTATGAACGAGAATAAATGGCATGTTCTTTATTACGAAACAACATCAGGAAAAAGCCCTGTTTTTGAAATGATTGAGAAACGGGCTGTACGGGAAAAAGCTAAAATTCTCAATTGGATCAGTCTTTTAGAGCAACATGGACCGAATTTAACCAGACCATACGCTGATTTATTAAAAGATGGAATTCATGAGCTTAGAATCAAGTTATCCGGAGATCAAATCAGAGTACTTTATTTTTTTTGTTATCGAAACTATATAATCCTTACAAATTCATTTACAAAAAATACAGACAAAGTACCTGAAGAAGAGATAAAAAAAGCACAATCATGCAGACTCGATTTCTTAGGGCGATACACAGAAAAAAAATTACAGGAGATTCTGGAAAATGAAAACATTTAAAAAACATCTTGAAAAAAACCTTAAAGATCCTGTTTTTAAAGAAGTATACAATGAAGAACAGGTATTATTGCAGCTATCGTATGAACTTCACCAAAAGAGAGAAAAAGCAGGGTTGTCTCAACGCGATGTTGCATTACAGGCAAAATTGACACAACAACAAGTTTCAAAAGTCGAAAATGGTGTCAATTGCAATATTCTTACTTATTTAAAAGTAGGCAACGCACTTGGTCTTCATATCGGTATAAAACCAATGTCAAAAACGCAAAGATCGTCACAAAAATCAGTCGCCGTTAAATAATGGATATTTAAGAAATGGTTCAACCGGTAATGTAATTCGCATTTCGAAATATCGCACACATACACCGGAAATTGTCCATGTTTGTCCGATCATTTCAATTTCAATTTAAAATTGCGTTCGCTTTCCCGGATATCACGAATTTCAAGAATTAAATCTTTGAAATATTGTTTACTTAAATAGGCACCATTTTTTAATCTGATATCATCAAGAACATAGCCGCGCAGAGTAAAATCTTTTAATACTTGTCCTGCCCATTTCCTAAAATGAGTGGCCCTTTCTGAATTGACCCGAAAGCCAATAGCAATAATACCTTGCAGATTATAATGCTCAATCACTCTGGAAACTTCACGCCCACCCTCAGTTTGAACTATTCGAAAATTTCGAACAGTTACCGCTTCCTGAAGCTCACCAGTATTGAATATTTCTTTAATATGATAGTTAATCGTATTGACTTCAACTCCGAAGAGCTTTGCAATGAGTTTTTGAGTAAGCCATACATTTTCATCTTCTACCCGAACCTCAATTCCATCTTCACCAGCCTGACTTGTGAAGGTCAGGAATTCTGCGGTTGAGTTTCTAATCGTTAGTCTTTTATCGTTTTTCATATATTTCATTTCAAGTATGAACGTTACAACTAAAGGTTTCAGCTTGGTATTTAGCCACGTTTATAAATTAGATTCCACACTTACATCAGGCAAGACTGAATCCTGTTAATTCGTAAATCATTAGTGAATGTTATGTATTTTCAAAGGAATTAAAGAGATTATCATCAAATCCGCTTGTGACATACTCTACCCTTGTTTCATCACGGTCTTTGAGCGCTACAGATGGCGACATATACCAGCCAGGATTTCCGGCCCTGGAAAATGGTACAACCGGCAACACAATTCGCATTTCGAAATATATCGTACAAACCGGTAATTTCCCACATTCATCCGATCATTTCAATGTGCATTTTAAATTGGTACGACCATCCCACAATGTTATGTGGTAACGTAAATTTCCCCACCATACGAACCATTCGGAGAGCCCGGGCCGATAAACCCGGGTTGGGAGTTCAAGGAGAGTGAAAAGCCCATTGGTTTGGCGGATGCTGTATGGTACAATTGCCATCATAGACATGATTGTTTTCACAATTTGTCTGATTTGTTAACAAAATCCCCCCATTATCATCCCTTAACTAAGGGGGGCGCTTCCAGCCGGGGATTATCTTATTCCGCTGGAAAAACAAGTACATTCCGACTGGCACTCAACGACCGTTTTCCTTTTGTTCTATATCATTTGGACAAGCATATCAATTGTCATCTTAACCCCTCCTCTCCATGCTTTAATGGAGAGGAGGCCGGGAGGTGAGGCTAAATTCACGGTACCACCACGCTGAACTGCACCGGCTGATACTTGTCCCGCTTTACATTAACTAAATAGGTACCTGATGGTTTATTCTTAAAAGGAATCAAACCGTCATTAATCGGGACAGATGAGACAAGTCTTCCTTGTATATCGAGAATTTCTACAATACCACACTGGTCATTGTCAATACCCTGAACTGAAAGCACACCGGATGCCAATGTTACTGATACTGTATTGCGTTCTGTCAACAAAGCTGTCTGACGGACATTTGTCCCTTTGTCCAGAGAAAACTGTTTAAAAAACTTCCAGGTTTCCTCTGCCTGATTAATATTGCTGTTTGATGGCCACATGTGTCCCTGGCTGGAAATTGAATCCATGACAACATAGGTTCCCTGTGCGCATGGGCCATACGTTATTCTGGTTACCTTTGAATTTGATTGCGGATAGCGGGATGTAGAAGCCGGTGTTGAAGGACAACTGTCAAGTTTCAACCAGATATTCAGATCGTTTACAAAAGATACTTTATCCTCCTGTGCTCCAAATGTCAGAAATACGGATATCGGGCGCTTAATCGTACATCCCGTAGCGGCATGCCCTGAAACAGGCGCAATTGCCGCAAAGATATCAGAATATTTACACCCTGCGACAAAACTGATAAATCCGCCTTGTGAAAATCCGGTCATATATACCCGGTTGCGGTCGATTGAATACCTTTTATCAAGAGTGTCAAGCACTGCCAAAAAAAAAGGAAAATCACCGGTACCTCTCATATCTGCCCATATTCCGGCAGCGCCATTACTTGACGCACTGGGATAGACGGCAATAAACTTTTCTTTATCGGCAACAGCATTTCCTTTGGTGGTATTCTCGAATTCATTGCCACTTCCATTAGCACCATGAATAAAAAACACCACCGGAGGTTTATTGATTCCTGTCGGTACGTACCAGTTGCAGTTATGTGTTGTACCGCCGACAGTAAAATTTTTTGTTACCTTACCTTGTGCAAAAACAGAAACTGTCAAAAACACCAGTATCGTTACTATCGTTGAAATTGCACGATTCATTATTCCTCCTCAACAAAGTTTGACAAAACATTGTACTCCATAGTAATGTTTGAAATCAATGTGTATCAATAATCAGGGTTGAATGGTAATATTGACACATGAGGAACCGTCAAGTGACCGTGCAAGGTACAAACCGGTTGCATTCGGAAAAGTCTTGCGCACCGCAGCATTCACTGTCGATTCTCTGGTAACACTCACCTCACCTATCATCCTGCCTGACAGTTCAAATATCCTGTACACCCCTTCCGGTCGCACACTCATAATTGAACCGGGCGTATGGTTTATTACCGGTGTAGCGTTACCGGAAAAAATAAAGGTGGTAGTACTCTGCGCATCAAGTGTTGCTGAGAAATTTCCGCTACTTACTGCCACAGTGCCGGCATCAGCGAGGCTCTTAGTTCCTGATGTTACGATTTTTAGTCCGGAGGTTGATTTCAGATTCGGAATTGAAAAACTTACTGTTTTTGCGGCTGATGCCATATTAACCACCACAAGCACAACACTATCGGCTTTTTTGAATGCAGAGGTATAAACATCTGACTGTACTTTACGGGTTGCATCAACACGTATAGCACCGGGCCGGACATATTTTGAATACTGTCCCATTAGTGCACCAACTTTGCTGATCGTTCCGGCGGATGCAGCTGCGGATGTATTATTTGCAGTGATATGCAGCGGGCCGTAATTACGTTTGAGATACCACCAGACATATGCACTCATATTGGATAGTGCCAGCGCACGATGCATCTCATACGCGACATCAAGACACAGCGGCCATGTATTAGAACCTTTATTATTGACATCTTCAGTATACACTTCGGTCATCCAGAACGGCTTGGTACCGCCTTTTTGTTTGAAGAGTGTGTAATCGAATGTTGCATCTGAGGATTTCTTGCTTGTACCGTAAAAGTGAGTACCGAGAATATCAACGTTTGCAAGTGCAGTAGCGTCGTTGAGAATAGGATCATAGTACCCTTTATTGAAATTGAACGATTCGGCGGTTATAACCTTAATACCGTTTGTCCGAAGTTTGGGTCCCCAGTTTTTGGCGAAATTATACATTTCTGTAGTTGATCCGCATGACCACTCGCCGCACCAATCGGGTTCATTTTGAAAACCCAGAGCATACAGATTCACACCATTATCTTTCATATGTTTTGCAAAACCATTCAGATGATCTACATACCCCTGATATTTTGAGGGATCCACTTTATAAGATGATCCTGATGCTACACGCAGATTTGTGGGTGCAGACCAAGAGGTTGCAAAAACTTTAATACCTCGTGATGCAGCTTCTTTTGCATCAGGAAGGTCTATCGACCAGAAGTTCTTGTTTTCGTTAATTCGTATTCGCAGTATGCTGAAACCAAGCTGGTTGGGCCCGTTACTAAAAAGCGTGTTATGATCTGCAGGTAACAGATTGTATCCTGTCCATCCCCTATCCTGCATACCTCCAAAACCATCTATCGTCTGATAGGTAGTATTCAAATTCACGGTAACATCAGCAGCTCTAACCTTACCATGAAGCAGTAAAGTGCATGATATCAGAAGTGCTAATGCAACAGCAGTTTCATTTCTATTCATAAGAGATATTCTCCTTTCAATGCGTATACTACTATTGACACCAATAGGATAAAAAAGTTTATAAATAATATATCCTTTTAAGAAAGATAACGCTGGCGATTATAGAATTGTTCTATTAATTCCAGTACACAGTACGTGTACAAGTTGTAACAACGTATGTACTATAACTCACTATCATCTGTTTAGTTGATATAGTAAAGCGGAGACTGATTATGTTAACGGTGATTTGCAGGGTGTATGCGTAATAACGCAATTGACATAAAAAGAGCGGCAGTGTGTGCATACACTGCCGCTATACAGAAGGAGAGATAAGGTTGGAACAGCATAAACTGTTCCGGTACCGCCTTCTTTCGTAACCTGTATGTGTATTGAAAATCGGGATTGGGGGGGGAGACGATCAATACACAACAGGTATTTTTTTCATGATTTACAAGTTATTCTTCATTTACCTTTTTTTAGAACTGACACACATTATGCTGTACATTTGAAATTTACCTTATATAATGCCGGCAAGCGTGGTTTACCTGCACAAACAGTCAATAATCTGTACACGTTACGTGTACACAAGGTTTTGTAATTGCCATTATTTTCAATAGATTTATCCTTTTTTTTCATATATTGATATACATGAAAACAATATTTGAGTACATTGACTATCGACAGTACCTTGCTGATTTTTATCAACAAAAAAAAGAAACGACGCAGTATTTTTCATATCGGTACTTTGCTCAAAAGATCGGTATCAATTCACCATCATTTCTGAAAAGTGTCATTGATGGAAAACGAAATCTTACTCCATCCATGGCAGAACGGTTTTCAAAAGCGCTTGAGTTGAATGCAAAGGAGCGCACATATTTTACAAATCTTGTTTCGTTCAACCAGGCAAAAACGTTGACAGAAAAGCAACGTTGTTATGAAATAATGCGCTCAATGTCAGAACAATTGAAAGAATCTGTTCTTGAAGAAGATCAGTTTAATTTTTTTTCCAACTGGTATATTCCTGTAATCAGGGAACTCGTGTGCTTCAGGAATTTCAATGAAGATTACGATGCTCTCGGTGCGTCACTTGAACCGCCAATCGCGGCATCAAGGGCCAAGGCATCAGTTGAATTATTACTGCGCTTACAATTAATAGAAAAAACCAGTACCGGCGCTTACAAACAGACCTCCACTGCTGTAACTGCCAATGAGTCGGTGACATCTGCGGCTGTAAGAACGTTTACCCGGACTATGCTCGATCACTCGAAAAACTGTCTTGACACTGTTGGCAAGGAAAACAGGCATATTTCAGGGATAACAATGGGACTGTCCCGTCAGACATACGAGATTATCACTAAGGAAATTGAGGCATTCAAGGATCGTTTGAAAATTATCGTTAACCATGATGCTAATGTTGACAGGGTTTATCAAATTAACGTTTCTCTATTTCCACTCAGTAAACTTGACATGTCAGAACCTTCATAAATGCATATACATTGACAAAGTTATCATATGCCTTACAAAACAGTTCCAATTATTAAAACCCATTGAAAACTGTTGGATTGCACTACTAATATGTATGGGTAATCATACATATCGTACTTTTTCAGGGGCAAAAGCAGAGGAGAAAAGTATCTCATAGTGGTGGTGTACACTATATGTGTACGCTTATTATATATATAAAGAAGGAAATGTCCTGATTTTCCATTCGTTTTTGAATATATTAGGCATAACGATACTTAATTACCATAGGAGAATGATGCTTTGGACACAATGTTACTTAATTTGTTGTACTGGTTTAACGCACGACATTCCCCGGACTTGATAGAGATTTTCCCATAGATGCGAAAAAAAAACAATTACATACATTCAACACATATGCGTTCAGATCTGTTTAATTTTCGTATTTTTTTTATCTAATAAGAGCTTTATATCCAGGTGTTTATGATATAATTGGTTTATCAGATCAGGCATCAAAACGTTGTTACCGGGAATGAATTGTAAAAACCGGTTAAGAATAACATCAGCAACTATGCAGGTTATTAAAAAATGAATAGATTTTTACTATTAGCAGCGATATTTTTATTGTTACGATGCTCAGCCGGGCCAATTACCGGAGGGACTACAGATACAGGCAACGCCCGTATGGCAGGTATTCTGGTACATGACAACGGTGCTGCTGCGAAACATGCACTTGTCCGCTGTATTCCATCAGACTATATCCATGGACTTTCCAGAAAAGAATTAATACGTAGTGCCTATACAAACGAGAACGGGGAATACGTTTTTAAGAAACTTGATTTTGGTCAATATGTTATTTCTGCTGTTGATACGTTACAATTAACCCGGTGCATGATCAGCAATGCTCTTGTAAAGGACGACAGTATCACGCTACAGGTTGACACACTCAAGGACGCAGGGACTATTACAATACCAATTCCTGATAATGCGGAGTTTTCGGATGGTTTTTTCTATATCCCGGGTACAACAATTGTATCACAATCATCAAATTCATCAACGACCGGTTTTGTTTCCCTTGATTCGGTACCAGCAGGAACCATTCCGACTGTTAATTTTGCAACAGAGACAGATACACTAAAGAAAGTTATCAGATACAACGTTGATGTCCGCTCTTCAGATACTTCTACTATTTACAATTTGCAAGCGAAATATTCACAGATAATTACCATTAACACCACATCAGGCGGTGCAGACGTTACTGGTACGGTAACATCATTTCCGTTACTGGTAAGGTTAACAGGATCGGAATTTTCATTCAAAAACGCCACAGTAAATGGTGATGATCTTTTTTTCACAAATAGGAATAATACGATACTTCCTCATGAATTCGAGCGTTGGGATCCATCTACAGAAACAGCAATACTATGGGTCAGAGTTGATACCATCTACGGCAACTCCCAGCAGCATATAGTTCTGTATTATGGTGACACAAATACACTTTCACCATTATTTGTTCCGGTATTTGATACATCAAACGGGTATATGGGTGTGTGGCATCTTAATGAATCAGCAGATGCTGCTGATGCGTCCGTGCATCGCTTTAATGGAGTACGAAATAACGCCATGCCTTCTGTTAATGGTGTTATTGACAATGCACAATTGTTCGCTGATAGTTCCACATACTGCGAAATGGGAAACATACTCAACCCCGGAGTATCTGATTTTACGGTGAGTGCATGGGTCAGACGGGCTGATACCGGCTTGAGTACCATAGCAGCCAAAAGTATCGGCGGTTATCCTTCAAAAACCTATGGATGGAATTTCAGTTTTGATCAGTACAATCAGCTTCATGCATACATAGCAACAGATACTGCCCCAAGCTGGTCTGATTCAAGCGGATTCTACATGCTGTATTCAACCGCGATTATCAGAGATCTAACCTCCTGGCATCATGTAGCAGTTGTCTTTGACAGATCAGGAAACACCAGCAGCAGGCTTTACATCGATGGAGAAAGTGTCCCATTTACTTATGCCGGAGATATGAATAGTGTCACTCAGGTGTCCAATACATCAGCATTTAGAATCGGAGCCGAATCCGACGGAAGTTACCCATTTAAGGGATCTATTGATGAATGCAGGGTTGCATTCACAGCCCGCTCAGCTGACTGGATAAAACTGTGCTATACGAATCAACGAAAAGAAAACAAACTGGTGTCTATCAGATAATTATTACGCTTAATATGTGCCCGATAAAATACTCTCTCAACACATTTTCCGGGCATATAGACAATATCCATTTCGTTGTATACAATAGAAACCATAGCACTGACAATTAAACCATATACTGTTCTGGTATTTTTCATTCTATCCTAAATGTCTATCGTAGCGTTTTTCCTGTATGCTTACGTATTGTCTGACAGTTGCTGCTATTTAAGGTACTTCGTCCCCGGTTCCCATACTTTACATATATGTTCAATATAGTAATATGTATCTTTATCCATAAACAGCGTACACACACTTGTATACACTTGTTACCAGGAATTTTTAGAAATTCAAAACCTTTTACTATTTTACCGTTATATTATTCAATAACCAATACGACCGTTGGCAAAAAGACACAACATTAATGGTTGACAGTACACCATGCAGTTTCATTATTATATGTAAATTTTAGTAATTATAGAACATTTGAATATATACGAGCCCGTTAAAGGAGTCCTTATGAAAAAAGTTATTCAAAGATCGGTAGGAACTGCATGTGCAGCGTGTCTTTTGGTAACCGGTACTGCTGATGCGCAGATTGCGAAAGGTGCAACAAAATTTCTGGGAAATATAACAACAAGCGGCCAGGTGCGTTCTGATTTTGGTAAATACTGGAATCAGATCACAGGTGAAAATGAACATAAGTGGGCATCCGTTGAAGGTACTCGTAACAAAATGAACTGGGGTGGCGGCGACAAAATATACACTTATGCGAAGGAGAATAATATTCCCTGGAAATTCCATACACTTGTATGGGGTTCACAATATCCAGGCTGGATGGATGGACTATCGACAGCCGATCAGAAAAAAGAAATTACTGAATGGTTTGATGCTGTTGCACAAAAATATCCGGATTGCCCCATGATTGATGTTGTCAATGAAGCATATATGTCAAATCCAAATGATTTCAATGCCGGAAAGCATGCGCCACCAAAATGGCGTGATGCACTTGGTGGTACCGGAGCAACGGGATTTGACTGGATTATTACCGCTTTTAAAATGGCTCGTGAACGCTGGCCAAATGCGATCCTTATTTATAACGATTATAACACCCTTGAATGGGGAAATGAGATCACCTGGATTAAACAGATAATTCCAAAGCTGATTGCAGCCGGTGCACCTATTGACGCTGTGGGATTTCAGGCTCACGGCCTGAAGGGAACGTCGGCATCAACACTCAAGAGTCGGCTTGACGATATCGCAAATGCAATTAAAGTACCAATGTACATTACAGAGTACGATATTGGCGAAACAAATGATGGTGCGCAGAAGTCAAATTTTGAGGCACATATCCCGGTAATGTGGAACCACCCTCAAGTGGCCGGTATTACCGTATGGGGTTATATCGTTGGTAAAACATGGGTGAATGGCACAGGACTTATGACTGATGCCGGCCAGGAACGCTCGGCACTTGTATGGTTAAAGGATTTTATAGCTAAAAATCCTAATCCTCCATGCCCAAAGGTTGGCCCAGCTGTACCGACGATATCTCCAGTAAAAAGAACGACTATGCCACTTGCAAAGCAGCCAGCTCTTTCTGTAAAGGATATGAAAGGTAAATTAATCCTTGGGGTAGAGAAAAACGGGCAGTTTATCAGAATTAATGGTCAGATGTGATTATTCCTTGTTGATTGTGTTGCTTAATGAAAAAGCGGTTACTGAAAAGTAACTGCTTTTTTAATTTTATATTGACAATTTGTCACTTATGAGCACAACAATCATTTACAGACACGGTTGCGAATCTCTCCAGACCTTGAGCTGTTTCATATATAGTTTACGGATTGCGATAAAATCCTTATCATAGCGGCCATCACGGAAATCCGGAAATGACCATTCAAACGGCTGATATTTACCGTTTTTATATCTTCCTGCAAGATCGGCATAAATTCCTTTATCAAGATACACCTTCTGACCGGCATCCTTTGCAGATGCGAGAATGATTTTGTTGTGATCCAGATATCCGGCATCAAGATTAACGAGCCGTTTACCATCAATCGCAAGTTCATTTTCTATGGTATTACATCCAAGTTTCATATCGACAAGCAGAGTCGGACTATAGAGTGTCTGAAACACGATCAGTTTCCGATTGATACCGGCACCCATTTCAGGTTCATAATAATCGGTGACATCAAACGGGAAATCGATGCTTTCGTAATCAGTATCACCCCAGTGGTCCTTTGCAACCTGCATTGCTTTAGCGAGCATTTCTTTGCTACTGTAAAGCGACGCAATAAAATACTTGACAGGTTGAACCGGTTTAATGTCTGCCATTTTTTATTACTCCGAATGCTTTTTTTACAATTTCCCGGTTTAAACCGAGATTGTTTGCAATATAGTCGATTTCGTTTTCGGTTGTCAATTCCATACGATGTGTTTTTTCATCAGTCCGGATAGCAAGTTTATTTCCCTGAATATACTGATGATGTCCTGCACTGACCCGTGTCAACACCGGATAAGTCATCATTTCCCATTTGAACGATTCTTCCCATGCTTTCTCAAACCGTTCTGCTGACACAAGTGCAGTTTTGTAAACAAGACGCAATTTACGATTACCCTTGACAACAGTATACAATTCGAGTTTTTCTCCACCTGGCAGGGGTACAAGTTCGATGGTATTATACCCTGTGTCAACTGATGTTTTTCCCTGTGATGGCAGCAGGGTTGGAATAAACAGCAGATAGCCCGGATCAAGCAGATGCACACCTGCAGCAGTTACAAGCACCAGACCGCAATGTGTATCCACACCATAGTGACGATCGGCAAGGACGGGATGTGCTTCTATGCCACAAGCGTTGTAGACAGCGATAATTGCAGCAGTCAGGGAGAAACATGTCCCACCGGTTCCCCATCGAAGATAATCACCAAGCAGTTCATCAGGATAACGCATCGCCGAACGTACACTCATCACCCCATCAGTCTTGATAATTTTTGTCAAATTTTCGTAGGGTATCTTCGAGAAGGCATCAGCAATTTTATGCATCAACAGGATTTTATCAACTGAGCAGTCGATATTGTGACGAGTCAGGAATTTGTCCAGAATCACCCTGTCGGTAATTACAAGAAAAGGAGCATCATGCGAGAAAAGCATCAAATTTCCCGGTTAAATAATTGTGGTATTGTGCTATAACGTATCGTTTACATTGATAATAACACTAAAAATGCAGTCTTAATATAGTTTTCGAACTGTACCAGGGGATTGCTTTTTCGCTGCAATTACGATACAATTTTTTAATATCAGGTACAGATCGTATCCTGGTCAACAATAGTTCCGGGGGGTGTGGTATGGGTAATTTCTACATGGATATCAGGCATCCGGATAAACCGGTTGAGAAAAATCCTCTCCGTACCCGATCAATCTCCAATGTCGAGGAGCGTATTCTTGAACTCGAAGAGCGTTTAAATAAACTGCTGCTTGTGAATGCTGCGCTGTATGATGTTATCAAAGAGCGGCTTAACATTGCAGATGAAGAAATAAGTAGAAAAATCAATGAGTTTTCAGACAAAAATGTAATTACTGAACAGCACGTCGAACAGCAGGTCAGAAAATGCAGAAAATGTGGAAAGAATCTGATCCAGCGCAGATCCCTCTGTATCTATTGTGGTACCAACAACGATAAATAATCCTTGTTTTCAATGAAACATTCAGGTAATTTTTAAGTGGACAAAAGATTTAACCACATAGGTCGGCTTATTATGCAATTGTTACAATTACTACACTTCAATTTATTACCAGTGGTTGCATCCGGCCTCACTTGACACAAAAGGATCTTTACCTATATGAATTTCATGAAATCGTTACAGGCCTCATCAGTAAAAAACAATTCACTTCTCTGTGTCGGGCTTGATCCGGACATGGTGAAATTTCCATCACATTTACAGGGTGATATAAAGCATATATTTGCATTCAACAAAGCGATTATTGATGCAACTGCGGATTGTGTCTGCTGCTATAAACCACAAATAGCCTATTACGCTGCGGTCGGAGCAGAGAATGAACTAACGTTGACAATTGACTATATACACAAAACATATCCGGGTATCCCGGTAATTCTTGACGCAAAAAGAAATGATATCGGCAGCACTGCAGATATGTATGCAAAGGAAGCCTTTACACGATACGAAGCTGATGCGCTTACGGTAAATCCTTACATGGGATCCGATACACTTGAATCGTTTCTTAAATTCCACGATAAAGGAGTGGTCGTTCTTTGTAAGACATCAAATCCTGGATCTGCAGATTTTCAGAACCTGCATATCAATGGGAAACCGCTCTTTCAGATCATTGCAGAAAAAGCTCAAAATGAATGGAATAGTCATGGTAATGTCTGCATTGTTGTCGGTGCAACGCATCCCGATGAGATGAAAGTGATACGGGCATCAGCACCTGATATCACATTCCTTGTTCCTGGAATCGGAGCACAGGGCGGTGATATCAACAGTGTGATGCAGAACGGTTCGGACGCAACAGGTGGTGGCTTGATAATAAATTCATCACGTGCGATTATTCACGCTGATTCATCTGCGGCATTTGCAGAGAAAGCCAGAGAAGCCGCAATCAGGCAGCGTGATGCCATTAATGCAGCAAAGACCACAAAACACTAATGTGTATAAATTAAAGAGTTAAACCGGTGCCTGATGGACCGGTTTAATCCTGCAATTGAAAACCCGCATCTTACCTCTTGATTAGTGCCTGAACTTAGCATATAATATCCTTACACACACTACCATTTGTCATTTTACAAAGAGTCTGATATATGAACACCATAGATGCCTTTACCTTAAAAAAGCCGTTCAATTTATTGTTTGAATCAATTTTTGAGACACTGAGTGACGGTATTTTTATCCATAGTTTCTATCTTCACGATGACTTCATTCAGTTGGATTCCTGTGCTTATGCAAATAACGCATTTCTTGCACTTAGCGGATTTACAAAAGAATCGTTAGTATCACTGTATCCAAATTTCCTTTTTAAAAGAGAGCGCGATGATTTTTATGAGCAGGTACTGCGCGATTGCATAAGTCATAAAAAAGGTCCATACCAGACATACCTGACAACAGCCGGAAATAAAACAATACCGGTACTCCTTAACATATCGGTGCAGGAAAGTGACGGAACACTGTTTGCTGTTTGTATTATCAAGGATAACACAGCAGTGCAGCATACTGCAAATACTACTGCCACTACTACTGATAACAGCATGCAGCAGATTGACAATATGGCTGTGCTCGGCACACTGGTTTCAGGTATTGCGCATGAAATTAACAATCCGAATAATATTATTTCATTAAGCACTGACCTTGTCCGTGATATCTGGAATGAAGTATATGAATATATTGAAAGTAACACCATGGATTCATCGGATATAGTTATTCATGGTCAGGATATTACATCACTGAGTCAGAACGTCAGAAATCTTCTTGACAATATACTATCAAGCTCAGAAAGAATTGACAGAACAATATCTTCAATCAGGGATTTTGTACGAATTGACTCGACAGAAAAAATGACTAATTGCAACATAGTCTCAATAATTAAATCATCATTACTGCTTTGTGATGATATTATCAATAAGAGTACATCCGATTTTATTGTACAGTATGATCAGGATATTCCCCATATAATGGCGTACCTGCGCCTGGTACAGCAGGCAATTGTCAATGTTATAACAAATGCCTGTGAAGCGCTTACTGAGCGGTCGCAGAAGATTGTGCTTTCGGTACAATACAGAAAAGAAACCAACTCCGTTTTGTTACGTATCACTGATGAGGGTCAGGGTATTGCACCTGACACTCTCTCCCAGTTATATATCCCGTTTTTTACTACAAAGCGAAATAGAGGGAATCCCGGCCTTGGCTTGAGTGTTACACAATCTATCATGAATAAGCATAAAGGCAGTATTTCAGTTGAGTCAAAGCATGGATTTGGCACAACGGTGGTATTGCGTTTTCCGGCGGTACAGAAGGTGTTGCAGAAGAAGTAGCCAGAATCCAGAATCCAGAATCCAGAATCCAG
>JAAZBG010000239.1 GCA_012513915.1 Fibrobacter sp. | reverse complement strand
ACGCCAGAAAACGAGAACGATTGAGATCGCAACAGCCGAGATACCAAAGGCCATTCGGGAAAATGCCAATGAATCAATAAAATAGATTATCGCCATAAAAAGCACGGATGCCATGATGCCGGAAATAAAAGCTTTGGCAGCTGTATAGTGTCGTTTATAATATACCCCATTATATATAAACATTCCAAGAAAGCAACTTGATAACATAGCATGCACAATCACCATACTAATCAGGTTTGTTGTTTCATAGGGTGATACTGATGCACCAAAACGCAGTGTCAGGCTTGCCCACAAAGCGAAATTAATAATAAACAGATCGATTATAGCGGGTGTAATAAATTTAAGCAGGTTTCCACCGATACTAATAAACGCCTGGATGAAAATACCGACAAAAATAAACCATCCAGGGAAAAACCCCTTTTGACGGTTTTTGTACTTTTTGGAAAATAGCATCATTGCTTCGTAGAATGCTATTCGGGATCGGATTTTCACCTTTGATGAGCTTTTACCTTTGCGATGAATAATTTGCGTTCCCGGATAGTACCATACTTTGTAACCGGCATCATTGATACGCCAGCAGATATCCAAATCCTCACCGTACATAAAGAAACGTTCATCAAAACCGCCTATCTGGTTATATAATGAACGTTTAAGAAACATGAACGAACCACTCACGGCATCAACCTGCGTAGATGTATCGGGATCAAGATACGTTAGATAGTATTTACCAAACCGTTTGTTATTTGGAAAAAGTTTTGATATACCGCTTAAATGATAGAAGGCATCAACCGGTGATGGAAAACTGCGGTGACAGCTTTCCTGCAAGGTACCATCAGAGTTGAGAATCTTCGGTCCCATCAATCCAACATCCGGATGAGATTCAAGAAATTCTATTGAGGTGCTAAGAGTGTTTTTTGAGATAACGGTATCCGGATTAAGCAAAAGGATATACTCTCCCTGTGCTTTTCTTGCACCAATGTTGCAGGCTTTGCCAAAACCGACATTGCTTTTCATCTGAATCCAGATAACATTGGGAAAATTTGCAGCTATAATCTCTTTGGATTTGTCTCTTGAATCGTTATCAACAACAATAATCTCTGATTTTTCATATAACTCGGCCTCACAAATTGAGCGGATTGTTTCTTTTAAATACTCTGGCACCTTGTAATTTACAATTACTATTGATATTAAAATCGGATTATTGTTTTCAGCCACTATTTATTCCCGCGAAACAGAGTTGCAAATCGTAGTTTCCAAATTAAAATGAATGCCTCACGAATAATCTTTGATGACATTTTTGAGACACCACGCCGGCGATCGGTAAATACTATTGGAACTTCAGTAATTTTGAATCCTTTTTTCCATGCGAAAAAATTAATTTCAATCTGAAATGAGTATCCCGATGAATCGACCTCATCAAAGACAAGTGCTTCCAAAACCTCTCTTCTAAAGCACTTAAAACCGGCAGTGATATCTTTAACAGGGATACCAATCATGAACCGGGTTACCTTATTTGCAAAATAGCTGAGTAGTAAACGTGACATCGGCCAGTTAACTACATTAACACCTGAGACATATCGCGAACCGATAACCAGGTCGCTGGTAGCGATCGCTTCAATGAAATCCGGAAGATATTTTGGATCATGTGAAAAATCAGCATCCATTTCAAAGATATACTTATAATCCCGCTCAAGTGCCCATTTGAATCCGCTGATATATGCTTTTCCAAGTCCCTCTTTTTTGGCTCTGGTTAGTAGATGGATTCCTGCTGTGGTTTTAGCAATTTCTGTAACGCAGGCACCAGTGCCATCCGGTGATGAATCATCAACAACGAGTATATCGCAATCAGGAACAACTTTCCGTATCTCTCGTACTATAAGAGTGATATTCTCACGCTCATTATATGTTGGAATTATAATCAGTATTTGTGTTCCCATGATACCCATTTCTGTCTGTTAAACTATGCTATCTGCCGATTTACTCCGACTTGAATTCAAACGCATGAATCAATTAATTTTATACCACTTACAATGATCAGTAAAATAATTAATGTAAATGATTGAAATCTTTAAAGAATCGAGCCCTTCAATGTTATCATAAAAATTTCGAGAACAAAACTATTTTATTAAAGATTAATTTGAATTTCAGCTGGTGTATCATAAAAAATAATTGAATACACACAGGTGTGCTACTCCATTGTAATAAAGTGCGTTTTGTGTTTTTATAGACGAACGGTAATCAACCGGAGATCATACTATGGGGTAGTTCTCTGTAACTCAAGAAATAATAACAGGATATTTTAACTTTGGTATTGATTTTTTTTTAAAAAATGATATTCTCAATTGATGAGTGGTTACTAAAATTATCCACATGCTTTCAGGAAATTACTTTTAAGTCAAATCGTAACTGTTTAAGATAGTCAGTTGGCTTTATGGTTTTTTTCATTATATTCCCGATTTGAAAATAATGTCTGAATGCATGATTAGTGCCTGAAGACATCTAAAAGGAATTTATTTCAGTATGACAGTTAATATTATATCATCACTTATCTCTGCTACAATATGCTTTGCACTGGCGTGCTTTGTATTCTCAAAAAATCATAAAAATGCAATCACAGTAATGTTTTCTGTTTTATGCATTGCATTTTCATTCTGGTCGTTTACTCAATTTCAGATTCGTCAAGCTGAATCTGCCGATCGGGTTGCAACCTGGATTACATTTAGTGGATTCTGGCCAATCACAATTCCTTTGCTGCTGCATTTTGTACTTGAATTTTCGAAGTACGTACGAAAAAAAGCGTTCCGTTACACACTCTATTTGACATATACGCTGGCTGGATTATTTTCGGTACTTAATATTGTGTCAATTGATTTTATACCATCACACTACACCTGGGGATGGGGTTATGAAATACCTGATTCTACGGAGTATTTTGCATCAAAAATCTGGGCTGCAATTACAGCAATTTTCTCGATGATTCTTTTGTTGTATTGTTCCCGTAATGCGATTAATAATTCACTGCGTAAACAGGCTCATTATATTTTTTGGGGGATCTTTGTAGTATTTTTTGCAAGTGTGGTAACAGAACTTGTATTTCCTTTGCTTGATATACATGTTCCGGATTTGACTCATACATCATTTACGCTGATGTCAGGGTTTGTGGGCTGGGCGATATGGCGGCACCGGCTCTTTTCGCTTGATTCATCAACAGCAGCAGATACGATTATTGGGACAATGTCTGATGCTCTTGCGGTTGTAAATCTTGATCACAAAATTGAAATTGTAAATAAGTCGCTCCTCCGTATGCTTGATTATTCAGAATCAGATCTGATTGGTGCGGACCTGTACTCAATAATCGGCAGTTTAAAACACCCCGATACAACACTGACCACATTATTAAAGAAAGATTTTATTTCAGATATTGAAACAACATTCAGGAAAAAGGATGGAACGCTGATTCCGATTTCGTTATCGTGGTCTGTTCTTAAAGAGAATACGATATTCAGGGGTTTTGTATTTATTGCAAGAGATATGTCCGAGCGTGAAAAAGTCAAGGCTACATTACAAAAGGCACATGATGATCTTGAAAAACGAATTGAGGAGCGGACTATTGAACTTAAAAAGAGCAACGCTCAGTTGCTTCATGAAATTTCTGTAAGAACAGTAGCGGAACAGAAACTTGCAGAAGAAAAAGAGAAACTTGCAATTACACTCAAGTCAATTGATGACGGTGTGATTACGGTTGATGTTCATGGGACGGTGGTCTTAATTAATAAAGCGGCCTGTGAGATGATCGGGTGTAGTGAAAATGATGTAATCGGTGTTTCACTTGGTTCAATCTATAAACCTGTTCAGCTTGATAGTAAAAAATTACACGAACATGATATTTTCCATGAGATTGCAAATAATCCGTATTTATCCCTGTATGGCAGACAGTCTTTTCTTATATCTGCAGATGGTAAAGAGTTTATTATTAACGAAACGGGTGTATCCATAAAAGATTCGGATGATAATATCAGTGGATACGTCATCGTTTTTAGTGATATCACTGAACGGTTTCAATTTGAAGAAGAACAGTTTAAGGCAAGGAAACTTGAGTCAATCAGCCTGCTGGCAAGTGGTATTGCACATGATTTTAATGATCTGCTGACGGGAATTATCACCAATTTATTTATGGCTAAAATGGGTATTGACAGTAAATCTGAAACATATACCATGATTACAACAGCAGAAAAAGCAGCATTTCAGGCGTCTATTCTTACGCGTCAACTTCTTACATTTGCGACAAACGAAGTAATTAATAAAGAGGAAACGTCAATCAAGGAACTTATCGAAAATTCTATAGGTTTTTATCTGAAAGATTCCAAGTGTGAATATAAACTTCATATTTCGGAAAAAATATCAAAAGCAAATGTTGACAGAGGGCAAATCGATCGTGTGTTTAACAATATTATTCAGAATGCAGACCAGTCGATGCCTGATGGCGGTGTGATATTTGTAAATGTAGAAAATTTCACCCTTGATAGCGTTAATCCATCACTGCCGTTGACATTTGGAAATTATGTCAAAATCAGTGTTACCGATCAGGGTTCAGGAATTCCTGATGAAATACTTCCGAAAATTTTTGATCCCTATTTTTCTACCCGTAGTAATGGCAGCGGACTTGGTTTGACAACAGCGTACACAATTGTACAACAGCATGGTGGACATGTTGTGGTAACATCACAGTTAGGTGTCGGTACAACATTTGTAATCTATCTTCCTGCAATTGAGGGCACCGATTCATGTGAGTCTGATGATGATTCCGATGAATCTCAGGGGAAGGGATGTAAAATACTTTTTATTGATGATGAAAAAGTTGTATTGCAAAGTACCGGTCAGCTTTTAACGCATCTTGGTCATGATGTATGTCTTGCAGAAGATTACTCAACTGCATTTATGTATTTCAAAAATGCTTTTGATAATCAGCTTCCATTTACAATGGTAATTATGGATCTTACGATATCAAGTAAACCGGGGCCGAAAGAAATTGTTAATGAATTTATTGCAATTGATCCGGACATTAAGGTCATTATTTCAAGCGGGTACATTAATGATCCGGTAATGGTAAATTATTCCAGCTATGGTTTTGCAGCTGCGATGCCTAAACCGTATAATGCAAAAGAGCTGAACCAAAAAATTCTTGATTTATTATCAACTGAATAAAGTCCATTAAACAAATAATAATGTCATTAATGAATAAGCAGTTGCATGGCAACGATGATAATAAATATCGATTTACTGCACATGCAATAACATGTTATAAATCAATGACTGTATCCTATTTACAACGTTCAAGTAGTTTAAGAAGCCATTCAGGCATCGGCCGAATATTTTCCTGATGTGTAAATGGTACCGAACTTTTTGTATTCCAGAAAATATAGCAATGGTTATTGTCGTTGTTTACAATATGATCAACAAATGATGCAGCTGCTTTTCCACTGTAAACCGGATCAAGAGTGATTGATTCCTGTTGTTTGAATAGTTCAATTGCCTGATCAGTTTTTTCAGTACTTATTCCGTAGCCTTCACCAAACTGTGAGTTATCGATCGTGTAATCATCATCGACTATCCGGATTTTAGAAAATGATAAATCAAGCGTTGTAAACAAACTGATACTATCAGTAAGTAAATTATTAAGTGCTTTTTTACTTGCAACAAAAGAGGGAACAACCGATACTGCAATAACGGAACTATTAATACCTGATGCCTTTAATCCGATAATAAGACCAGCGACGGTCCCCATCGTACCGAAAGGGACAAAAATTTTGACAGGTCCGCTAATATTCAATGTGTCAAGTTGTGTTTTCAGTTCGAAGGCAGCATTGACATATCCGGCAACTCCGATTGGTGATGTACCTCCGGCGGGGATGAGATATGGTGCAGTACCATCAAGGTGCTCATAATATTCGAGAAGTCGCGGAAGATCCTGTTGGTACTGATCGAATGATTCATAGTGTACAATGTCGGCACCAGATTGATAATCCGCGATGAGATTATGACATACATAATCTCCTTTTTGTATACCAAATAACGTAAGTGTAACACTAAATCCATTGTTAATGCCATAGAGTGCAGTTGCCAATGCATGATTCGAACCAATAAAGCCGCTTGTTATTAAACGTTTCGCCTTTTGTTTTTGGGCATCAGCCAGCAGGTACTCAAGCTTCCGTACTTTATTTCCACCGTATAAACTACCACTACAGTTATCGCATTTGACATAAAGGTAGCTACGGGAAAACTTCTTTCCAAAAGAGTCAAGTTTTTGAAGCGGTGTCGGGAAATTACCAAAATTGATTTTCGGCAAATTGAGACCATATTCCTGAGTTTTTGTAAATAAAGACATAGCTGATTGGTTACCTTTTAAGTGTACAAAGTGTATTAAAAACAGTTTCTGCATGCTGTGCAACACTGACCTTGTTCCAGATTTCCCGAATAATTCCATCCGGATCTATAAGGAAAGTCGAACGGACAATACCCATATACTCTTTTCCGTATAGTTTCTTTTTTTGCCATACACCATACATCTCTGCTACTGCATGGTCGGGATCACTGAGTAATTCAATGGTCAGTGATTGTTTGGTAATAAAATTGGTATGTGATTTCTGTGAGTCGGGGCTTATGCCAAGTATAACGGCATTTTCACTGGAGAATTTTGAATTAAGGTTCGAAAAATCGATTGCTTCCCTGGTGCACCCGGAGGTGTTATCTTTGGGGTAAAAGTATACAATAACCCATTTTCCGAGATATTGTTCTAGTGAAATTTCATTATTCACAGCATTGAACAGACTGAAATCCGGTGCTTTTGTGTTGATATTCATGGTATTAATCCTTTATGGATTTTATTCAGATTCTTAATGCAGCTGCACTATTATTATCCTAAAAGTCGCAGTTGAACGAGGCGCAGAATCGTAACCTATTGAGCGCTAAGCCATTCAAACCTCTTAACCTTATCACCTGTCGATAAAGTCTGCGAGGTTTTCAAGTCTTATCATCTCAATATCTT
>JAAZBG010000238.1 GCA_012513915.1 Fibrobacter sp. | reverse complement strand
GCACGTATCACTCTGTGATATCTGCTTTTACTGTACTTGCAAATTTTTGCAGGATTAGACAGTTGTAATATTCTGTCTATATCAGCAGTTTCGTAGAATACCCCATCACGCATTCTACCCAAAAAAGTTTTATTGGTTCTATTTAAATCCACATACTCATAAGCTCCAATCTCAACGCCACTACCCGATGGGCGAATAATTCCTGTGATATCGACTGGTGGAGCTCCGGAAGTCAACGCATTATCAAGACAAGGACTATTTCCTGTCAACCTCAAACCATCATCATTGGTTCCATACTTACCATCTGCACCTTCGGGATTAATCGTACTTGTAAACTCTGGCAAGGAAGATATATTTCCATTCCCTGGGTAACCTCCCCTTATGCATGAATAGTTAACATTTGAAATTGTATCCGAAATCTCACCATTATTATTCCAGAGAATGGTGTTTACAATAGTGCTCTGTGCAAGCTGGTTATTTATTCCTCCGGCCCCTTTTGTAGCTGAGTTGTTGTAAAAGGTGCAGTTTACCAATTTCAGGATTGAGCCATTATTGAAAATCGCACCACCTTTACCTTTTGCGATATTCAGAGTAAATACACTATTGACAATCTCCGTTAAAGCGCCTGAAATGTAAATGGCACCTCCTCCTGATAGTGATGACGAATCTTTAGTTGTATTGCCGTCAAAAACTGAGCCATCGATCTTGATTGGTTTTCTGCTTTTGTTATAGAGTCCGGCACCATTGTCAGAAAGTGAAACATTGTTTTTAAAAAGACAGCTTACGATCGATACAAATCCACCTTCATCGTATATACCAGCTCCCGAAGAATCTGAATAGTTTTGCCTGATCCCGCAATATTCAATTGCAGGTGAGCTGTTTTTATTAAATATTCCAGCCCCGATCTTGTTGTATCCTTTACCATTTGCGACTCCGCCCTGTATTACCAATCTGTAAAGATGTATACTCTTTGAATTTCCGTTGGTGGTTACTACATGGTAAACATTATCAGATAGATAAATACCATCGGATATTGTTGGAGGCCAGACCCCTATACTGCCATCATTTCCGGAAATATCTCCACTTATCAATGTATTGTACGGTGATCCGACTGGTACACCATCTGGCTCCGTTCCGTTAAACCCGCCTTTTATCTCAATACCCGGGTTAATCAAAAATGTTGCAGACCGTACATCTGTGCTTTCAATTCTTTTTGTTGGATTATACATCCCTTCAGCGACCCAGATCTCTCTTCCGGTGATTGCTGCATTATCAAGTGCATCCTGAAGATCTTTCCAGGCGGTCGCCCAAGTTTCGCCATCTTCAGTTCCAGGAGTGCAAGGTGAATCATCATTTACATAGATCATGTAGTTCGGAGAACGCTGCACCCGCAGCAGATATCGAGTGGAACTGCATCCGTCAGTATCAGTTAACAGTATGGTAATATCAGTTGATGATCCGCTTAGTGTTACTGGTATTGCAGGATTGTTTCCATTGACCGTTACGGTAATGCCGGTATCTTCGGCAGTTGGAAGAACATTCAGCGTAGCGGCATCCTGTGATATAATAGATGTATAAAACGTGTTCAACGGGTCAAATGATGGTGCAAAGGTAATTTCGGAATGATACAAATCTGCCAGTACAGGCGGTTTACAGAGTGTTACATTGGGTTGAATTAACACTTTTTTTCCATAAACTCCTCCGAATACTTTTGTTCGCGAATTGACTGAAATTTCTGCTTCAGGCGCGCATACAACGCCTTTAAACACCACTTTATTTCCGATAAAAACCTGTTCAGTTTGTGCTGTGTAGAATTGCAGCGACAAGGGGTATTCTTTCCCGATAGGGAGATCAACCGTACAGCGATCGGCAATCCGGAACATATTCTGAATATTCACAATAATTGGTGTTCCGCCATTGAGTTCTGCAACAAGGTGAACATCTGGTTCAAGCATAAATCTACTGAACGAATAGGTACCGGGTCTTAATGTAACCGTTGCCCCCGCATAAGCGATAAGCGTATCGTATGCACCAGGGTAAATAGTTTCTGATTGATTTACCGGGATAATTTTATTTACAACACCCGGCGTTACCGATACCACAGGAAGTTGCACCGGTTCATAGTGCATACTGTCTGTTTCGCTGCCGGAAACCGAAGTTCCATTCTGCCTTGAGACAATACCGGCAATCTGTACAGATCCTTTTACAGATGCCCTCTCACGGAGAAACAGATTCCCACCAGCAACAATATCTCCTTGTAACAACGCATCACAGCCGACTTCAATATAGGTATTTGAACCAATTTTACCATTTTTGATAGTAACAGAATCGGCGATATTTACCGATTCAACTCCATATACTGCATAATACCCCATTGGAAATGTGCTCGCTGGTAACACTACCAGAGTATCATTACCCGGAGGAGGTGGTGGTGGTGGTGTTCCGCCATTTCCGGTATCTGGTGGTTCTATCCCGAAAAGAAGTGTTTCATTCTCATCGTAGACAGGAATATTTTCGTTCAAAATGTTTATATATGTCCCAAAACTTTTCGAATAGTCATTTTCCTTGTTCCATGGTGACCAGTTCGGATAGTGCAATCCAATAACATTTTCTACTTCTGAGGGGTACATGGCTCCCGGAAAAATGTTTCCGTCAAACTCATATTTTACTCGATACAGCGAATCATGAAGATGTTCAATTGCGATGTTCACATCCGGAGAGTAGTAATCGTCAAAGACCGGTTGTTTACTCTCTTCTGTAGTGAAGTAGTAGTAATATCGTAAAAAGGTAAGGGTATCATCACCGGTATTTTTAATGTAAATACGCGGTTTTGAAATATTCCCTTCTGCGAACCCTTCATCACGAGAAAAAACCTGTACTGAGCGGTCCGCAAAGCTCTGCAAAATGATTGCCATTATGAGAACTAATATGGTACAATGTTTCCGCATGAAACCTCCTGTGTTGTAAGCGACAAAACAAATTTTTAAATCAAGATTAGTCTTGTAAAAATCTTTCTACTAAGATTTTCACTTAACAATTTCAACGATACCCTCCGGTTCTACCGGTTCCAGTATTATTGTAGCAACTGCAGTCTCGCAGTGATCCATTACCTTCTACACTTGCGATTATAGTTTAGTTCCATATCTACGAGCCATTCGATCACGAATCTCCCGGTTTGGTAATCATATTTTCTTGTAAACGTTTAGCGAATTGTATACAGGCCCATAATACGCGGACTTTTGCAATTACCACGAAACAATCAATTTATCAAATAAACATTTGACAACAAAGATCAACTCCTTGCCCATAGCAGTTACGGACATCTATGATTTACACGCACACTGCCAGGACAACTCTAAAATTAAAAACCCGTTTGACGTATAACATTTTCTAAAAACAATGCCGTTATTACAAAAAAAGTCAAATCAGTATGTATTCGAATTGCTATACATACTAAATGTATTGATGTCAATTCAAATACAAGAATTATTACACCGGAAATTAAATATGGCGTACGAATAATTTTAAAAACTAATATTCATTAGCATTATTGAACATAGTGTTGATCTGGTGTGCTACATTTAGTCGCCGGAACAATACCTATTTAGTAACCAACAATTATGTAAAGCAAAGATAAATTATACATTACACTCATATCTTAAATATAAACGATTGCTATATTAACAAGCAATAATTAATTTTAGTTTTTAAAGGGATTACCAGTATGAAAATACCTCAAAAAAAATCACTCACTACGACAACCGATAAAACATTTACAGTCCGCGCTGCCACAATCGCCCAAGCGGTGTTTGATGATTCCTGTGTAGCAATAACATTGAAATAGCAACGGCTGGAAATCTACCAAAATGTTAAAAAAATTACCGCCACATTAATACCTTGAAGTCCGCCCAAAGTATCCGGTTTGGCAACAAAGCAAACCAGACAAACACTATGCAATTGAGCAGTTATAAAATAGGGTACATTACTACAAAGTTACTACATTTTGTGGGTATTACAGGGTAGTTTAAGGCAGGAAGGGAAAAAAAGGGAAGTTATTAAAGCTGGCGAAATTAGCAACAATGTGGCATTATTGGCGGGTTTTAAACCGAAGATGAAAATCGTGCAAGTCCCCCTATCAGCGGGGGATTTAGTTGATATTGACACATAAAAAGCAACACCTAACAAACCTGACCTCGTTTACTGATCAACAAGCAGCATACCAATCATAAGATAGAGAAGAAAGATGATAATAACAGCAAACAGTATTGACAACATGGGACTTTCGAGAATTTTCGTAATTTTCGGTTTGTTACGGTGAAGCGCGCGAAAGATGCGCCGCTCAACTGAGGAAGGTATATCTTCATCTTCGAGAGTTTTTATTGTATCTGCAATGGATTTGAGTTCTTTAACCTCTTTAACGCACACATCACAGATCACCAGATGCTCCCTGATTTCATCTGTCAGCATATCCGACGCAGCATCCGCCATCTGCTCTTCTGTCAAGTGTTCACTATTTTCTTTACTCATACTTCAGCCCTGCACATTTCATCCCTAAGTTTTCGTAGTGCCCTGAAAGCTTTGACACGAACCTGATTTTCGTTCATTTCGAGTGTGTCAGCAATCTCCTTGTATGCATATCCTTCCTTCAAGTGAAGATACAGTATCGACCTGTCAACATCAGGCAGTTTCGCAAGCGGCTTCCAGATCTCCTCACTGTCATGTGTATCATCGACTTCTATTGAACCATTTACAGCGCATTCGGCGGTATAACTGTTTTTAAAATTTGTCAATCGCGCACTGCTTCTGAAATAGTCAATACATGCATTTCTTGCAATCGCATACAGCCATCTCCGGATTTCGACAGGATCAGATGGCGCATTTTCACTGCGAAGAACCTTAATAAACATATTCTGAGTGATATCATCACTCATGGCGCTGTACCCGGTTGTCCATCGTATGAAATTATACAATGGTTTTGAGTACTCTCTGTACAGTGCTGTAAATTCATGCTGCTTCATTGAAACCGCCTCCGTTGACCTGATATTGTAAACTATTAATGGGTATATAATATTGCAAGCAATGTTTATACAAAACTTCACTTTTATCAGGTACCGGAGCACTGTATGCAGCAGCTATGTCAATGAGCATTATACTATCTTTACTATCTGCAAAACCTTCGTAACCCCGTTCAGGCGGTCCGCGGGATAAGGTATTTACAGGAAGTACTTGTTTGCAAAAATCAACTTCATTTGCACAGTATACTGTTTCAAAGTAGAATAGCCTGTAATCCCTTGCATTTTCAAAAATAAAAACTTCGTCATATTCCCGTTCATGTTCACAACTCTGTAGAGAGATGCTATCACTCTTCGAGTCAACAATACAGCTTTCACTATCAAGCAGAGTAGACAAAGAGTTAAATAGTACCCGGTTTTCCTTACACCATGATGCGCAGGCAAGTAATGTACATAGTAACGCGAACGCTTCCGGAGAATACCCTCTGTCACTTTGTTCCGAACTGAAAATATTGTTTATATGCTGTAACCGTTTAATTAAATCCTCTGATGACAACACATTGCCCTGCTCAAGCACCTCCTCCTCCTCATCATCGGAGTATGGAAGAATCTCCCAGGTATCTGAGAAACTTTTGCAGGTGGATTCCGGTGTTCCAAACATACGTTGATCACTTTCAGGACATGTTAAACTGCGATCTCACAAATAAAAACGCCATAGGACTCTTTAATGTTACAAATTATTTTAAAATTGATACACTAAGAAAAGAACAGGGACAGAGCGGCACAATCATATGCGTAAAGATTATATCTGGTCAATTACCCTACTAATTTCATTTCTATTCTGGCTGACAGTCCCGTCGTACAGGCTATTCTTTTCCTATATAATTTTTATCCACGTTATAGTCTTATATTGCGGAATACGCTATCTCTCCTTTAATTTCTTTCTCAAGTCGCTATGCAAAAAGGGTGATGCAAAAAAACAGTGCGCACTTACCTTTGATGATGGTCCCGATCCGGCGTGCACCCCGCAGGTACTTGATCTTCTCGACAAATATAACTTCAAGGCAACATTTTTTCTTATTGCAGATAGAGTACTCAGACATCGTGAACTTTGTACAATGATCGCAGCTCGCGGACACACCATTGCCTGTCATGATTTACATCACGCATATACATCAAATTTTCGGCGATCAAAAAAGATGACCAGCGAAATCGGGCAGGCACAATCAATCATTGCATTAATCTGTGGTCTAAAACCACGTTTTTATCGTCCACCAGTTGGTTTAAGTAACCCTCACCTTCGCACAGCACTTGAAAAAAACAGCATGATCTGTATTGGTTGGAGCCGTAGCGCAAATGATGCCGGCAATAGACTCAGATCAAGCTTTTCACACTTTGTATCACTTCCGGCCGATGGCGCTGTAATACTGCTTCATGATGTACTGCCGGTCGCGGCGTATAAAAACGAGTATTTTTCGTCACTTGAAGCGATGCTGCGCAGATTACAGGCAGAACGATTTGATGTTGTCACTGTTGATAAACTATTTTCAGAGAAACCTTACTTATAAAATACAGGAGATTTTCATGATTGCGTTTTCATTTGTATTTCTTTTGATCTCAATTGCGGGTCTTGTTTTGTGGCAAACCAACGCAGTTCCATCATTTACATCCTATGCACCATTAGCAGCACTGATATCCGGTGGCCTGTTCATACTGCTTTTCATTATCGGAATATTCAGCAAACCGCCAAAGGTATAACACCGATATATACCATTATATCAATCACCCGGCCAATTTTCTTAAAAGTCCCCCTGCGGGGACGTGTATCTTTACATAATGAGTTATCAGTAGTGATTGAACTTTTTCGAAACTGCACCGGATGCTGTTACGACATTAAGCACATAGCTTCCGCGGGACATACGTTCAGACGGTAGTTTGAAAACATGCACTCCTCTTGTTATCGCAGCATTGATAACACTGCATACAGCCCGTCCTTTAAGATCGACAACATTTATGGCAACAGCACCATTAAGGTTGTGCGTATACCTGATAAATCCGTTTTCAATAGAAACCTGATTGTTTTTAACGGTTGCTATAAAGTTTGCATCTTTTTCAACAGAAACTGCAACATTTGAGCCTTTGATAAGAGCATCAACAATCTCAGGAAAATACCATGAACCGTTACTCCTGTTAAGCAGTGCAAAACCACCGGCTTTGGAGTCACCATTATCCCACCAGACCGGTAGCATTCCGCGTTTTCTGACTGCTGCAGTATAATACTCTGCATGGACAGTACGTGCGGAAGTGTTGTTTTTATGAATGGTACCCCATTCACCAACGACTACCGGGATACCTTTTTTACAAAACTTATTATAAATTCTGTCAAGTTCTGTATCACAGGCACTCTTATCGCTTGCTGTGCCCCAGGTGTTACTTCCAGGATTTTCCATTGTAAAGGTATAGGGCCAATAGGTATGCTGCGAAACGATAATCCGTTTATCATTATTTGGAATTACAAGATCATTCTGAGCAACATCCATCGATGTAGCTGCGTGAGTCGGAATCATGATATGACGAAGGGCATTATTCCCGCCACTGTTTCGTATGGTATTGACAATTGCAAAATTGTATGCATTAAGCACTTTGCGGGCATCAGCAGTACCGCCATTCCACTCTGATGATTCGCCATACAGTCTTGGTTCATTGAGTGTTTCGAATAAAAGGTAATCGCTGTAATCTTTAAAGCGACCAGCTATCTGCTCCCATATTTTTGTAATTTTCGCAGTAACTTCAGTTTGTGATGATGCATACAGTTTTACCCATTCGTCATGATGCGAATTGAGGATAACATACATCCCGTTATCGATACCATAGTTAACAACTTCCTCAACTCTGTCAAGCCATGCTTTATCGATTGTGTATGATGGAGCTCCACCGAAATGACCATTCCAGGTTACCGGAACACGAACAGTTTTGAAACCTTTTGCCTTGAGTGCATCAAACATGGCTTTTGTCGTTTTAGGATTTCCCCAGCTGGTTTCTGATGATAGCCCAAGTCCACTGGAACCTTCTACCCATGCGTCAAGCGTATTGCCAAGATTCCATCCGAGTTTCATATCGGCAACAATCTGCATTGATGTCATATCGCGCATAACTCCGGCGGCATCAGATGACACCACCATACATGGGATGCTTACTGCTGCTGCAATAAGATACTGCATAACCTTTTTAATCATTTTCATCTCCTGTTATTTACCGGACAATAGTAACCAGTAATATTCCGCCAAACATAGTGACAAAACAACTGTTAACGTTAACACTACACCGGTCTATTGTGATTAGTCGTAAAAATGAACATTACGTTCATTAATTTTCCAATTGTTTCAATAAAAATAGGCAACAGACAACAACTAACAGTCCGCCAGATTTCAAATAATTGCATCAAACAATCAACACGATATCAATTTTTTCATCAGAATCAACGTTTATCATAGTATATTAATTAATAATTTATCCTGAGAATCGGAAAAAATCATGAAAAAATGCATACTTATTTTAATTATTGGCACACTTTCTATTGTATCTGCACAAAAAAAGGTCGCCTGTATCGGCAACAGCATTACCTTTGGCTACGGTTTAAACAATTCAACACCGACCTATCCTCAGCAGCTTCAAAAGCTTCTTGGTAGCGGCTACACGGTCGAAAATGATGGAGTCAGTGCTACAACGCTGCTTAAAAAAGGGAACAATCCATATTGGGTAAACGGAAAACTTTCACAGGTCTTTACTTTTAAACCGGATATTGTTGTCATAAAACTCGGCACGAATGATACAAAACCTGAAAACTGGAATACGCATTCCGGCGAGTTCAAAGCTGATTACTTATCGATGGTTGATACACTTGCAAAAATGTCATCTAAGCCGAAAATCTATGTTGTGCTCCCGGTTCCCGTTTTTAGTAATCCGGTCGGTGCATCCTGGGGAATTCGCGACAGTATTATCAGGCTTGAAATTCCAATAATTAAACAGGTCGCATCCGAACGTGGATTGACCGTTATTGATTGCTATACTCCATTATTAAAATTTCCTCAATTTTTCTCCACTGATGGAGTACATCCTGACGGTACCGGTGCAGATACTATTGCCCATATTGTCTACCGGGCTCTCACATCGACAAGCAGTGTTTCTGCAAATTCAATTTCAACAACTCATCCGCAGTTTCAATTGCACATCAATCCCGGAATATTCTCAATCTCATTACCTTTTCCACAATACACTATTGATCTTTTTGACATAACAGGGAAAACTGTGTTGCATCATTGCGGAACTGATGGCCGTGCGGTTCTAAGCTCACGCACTATTGCACATGGCATGTATCAACTTCGGGTTGTCAACGGGTCAAATCAGGTTTATAAACTACCGCTTATGATAACACAATAGTAATTGTTATCAGTGCAACCACAGTCATGTAAATTGACATTTAAAGAATACATACAAGGGACTATAACGTGAACATTTTTTACTACGTTACATCACATGGATACGGCCATGGTGTAAGAACCTGCTGCCTTGCAGAAGCACTGCCATCACAGTGCCATATAACATTCAGAACAACACTTCCGGAGGCGTTTTTCCGTGAAGAGCTGACACGACAATTCAATTACATCCCGGGTGAGTTTGATTGCGGATGTATACAGTCTGACGGTGTCACCACCGATGTTGCTTCAACATTGTCCCGTTATGCGATGCTTGCTGAAAGGAACAAAGCATTTCTTGATAACGAGATACATCTGTGCAAAACACACAATGTCGATCTTATTATCAGTGATATAACTCCGTTTGCATTCGAAGTTGCGCACGCCTGTTCCCTGCCATCAATTGCAATCACCAATTTTACCTGGTATGACATTTATCAGGAATATCTTGACGATATGCCACAATACAGACCAATGCTTGATACTATCAAAAAACAGTACGGGCTTGCAGATTCACTACTTGCGCTCTCCCCTGCTCTAACAATGGATTATTTTAAAAACCGGATTCCGGTCAATGTAGTCGGTCGTAAAGGAAAGGATGTCAGAAACCACATTCTTTCCAGATTTTCTATTCAAAAAGATAAAAAAATCGGTCTTATCTATGTCGGTAATTTCGGTATGCATACCGCACAATGGAACGATCTTGAGAAATTTACCGAATGGGAATTTCTCGGCGTATACCCGCTTCCGGGCAATCCCCGTAACTTTCATCTTATAACGAAGGAACATTTCAGATACCAGGACCTTATTGCGTCAACGGACGCAATGTTCTCCAAACTCGGCTACGGCGCAGTATCGGAATGTATGCTGAACGGAAAACCCATTGTCTATCTTCCCAGAACAAAGTTTGCAGAGTATCCGGTACTGGAACAGGCGGTTATCAACTGGGGCGGTGGTATAAAGATGAGCACGGATGATTTCTATCGTCTTAACTGGGCGGCAGCAATAGATGCGATCGAACACACACGTTTACAGCCCGTAATAAGTG
>JAAZBG010000237.1 GCA_012513915.1 Fibrobacter sp. | reverse complement strand
CATCCGTTGTTACAATAGAAAACGCGAAGTAAAAGAGACCTTACCCCGCGTTTAAATATTTGCGAATTTCTTAGTCTGCTACTTCTATTGTAATCGTTTTTTCAGTTTTATTGCCTATGTTATCCTGACACTTAATGTCAATGGTATATGTTCCTTTATATTCGAAAACAATCGGACTTACATATTTGACATCTTTTTTCTTATCAATAGAATACCAGAGTTCAGTTACGCCCGCAGCATTGTCCTGTGCTGCAAGAAACAGTGATGTCGACTTCGGGACTTTGACAATATGCAAATCATCACTTTTACTGGTTGCACTGCTGAACGTTTCGATAATCTTCGGTGATGTCGTATCAACAACAATAACAAGCGCCTGTGTATCTTCAACATTTCCGACATTATCTTTTGCAAAGTACCGCACGACATGACGTCCATCCCCACTGAGTGAAAAAGGCTTATTGTATACCGTGTCAGATTCGTTATCAATTAAATAACGAATTTCCTTAACACCGCTAAGGTCATCAGATGCAGTTAGAGTAATTTTACTCGCAGGGGTCAGATAGACCTGATTTGCATTTTTGTAGACATTACCATTAACGCTGTTTTTTGACTGAGGAGCTTTAGCATCAACCTGTATCGTCTTATAGGTTAAAGGAGAAACATTTCCTCTTTTATCAACAGCACGAATCGTAAGGGTTGTCTTTCCGGTGCCTGATGGAATAATCGGATCTTTATATGCTGTAAACGCTCCATCTCCGGAAGCATACTCAATCCTGTCAAGCCCACTTTTATTATCTGTAGCTTCGATCGTAACGGATGCCCTGGGCGACACATACGCTATATCATTTCGTCCGGTAAAATAATCACCTGTAAAGGCCAGACGAATTGCAGGCGGTGTATTGTCAATATAGAATGAAACTGTCTTAACATCCTCAGCAACACCAACATTATCTACAGAATAAAAACTGATTGAATGCTCCCCTTCTGCAAGACGACCCAGATAGATTGTTCCTCCGGTTCTTGAAAAACGGGCGTTGCTATCAAATTTAAACCAGGAATCCTTTACACCGGAAAGTGAATCAATAGCCACTAACTGTAGCTGCTGTTTTGACGAAAGCACAGGATCTTTTGGTAACGATCCCTTATTGAGGAGCAGTGATGATACCGGGGCACTTAAATCAAGTGTGAACGTTTGGGTCTGTATAGTTCCACTATTGCCCACTCTATCAAGGGCATAATAGCGAATGGTATATTCCTTTTGTTTGTCAAAACTTATCGTATCTTTTACAATCTGAAAACTCCCGCTATCAACCGCCATATACACATTTTCAACACCACTGTGTCGGTCGCTTGCTGTAAATACAAGAAAAAGTCCTTTGCCATAATAGGTTTTCTGGTTAACAAATCTTTTACCATGAGCCTGCATCTGAGACCGTGGTCTTTCTCCATCAGCGGTAAAATGGAAGTGCACAGTATCATTTCTGTATGGTTCAATCCAGCGGAATGAATGTAACCCGGTTAAAAACAGGTTGTACCCTTTGGCACTATCCCTCGCACCGATCACATAGGAAGGTGCGGCTGAATCTGCACTTTCGGAAAGTTTAACAAAAAACTGTTTACCGACCGGCCAGTACACTCTCTTTGTTGCCTTATCAACATAAACTTTTTTTGGATGCTGCTCCTGAGAAAATGCAATTCCAACCATAACTACTACCGATAAAAACACGATATAAACATTTCGTCCCATGCGTACTCCTTCTTCCAACGGTACTATAGTATAACTGCATTCATGAGTACTAATCACTTTGCAGAGGTTACATTCTGAAGAATCGCCGATAAAAAACAGTTACAAAGAAGCAGCCTATCAAGGCCAATCGGTGATTGATAATATAATAAAGAGAATTGATCAAAGTGTCATAATTAACAGTTTACACGTTTAATATTTCATTCAGTTCCAGACCGTATCGAACTCAAATACTCTTTATGTATCAATAGTTTATATAAATATCAGACACACAGAAGGTTAGCAAACGGCACAAAAGCCGGTACGTCACCGTTCTTTTGTAAATATGTGAGGTTCTCAGGTTCAATTAATTTTTTTTAAAGAAAAATGATTAAGGTTATTTCTTTTTAAGCAGTTGATTTGTTCTGCAAAAATAACAGCTTATATCAATACAGAATTTTTTATCACGGTTTGCTACTGTTTTTTTTGAATCAAATTAATTTTTTTTTCTTATATTAACAGTAAGAGGAACTGTTCAATGTATAAAACTCAGGTTTTTGGTATAGTACCTTACTACCCCGTCTGCCGAACTCTTGATTAACAGTTAATGAAATTATTGTTTGTATTCAATCTGTACATACTGTGGTACAGATTTATTATCATTCAACAAGGACTATGCTTTGAGTACAAATTCACTGTTCGACCGTTATTTTTCAACTGCGATGAGAATTCATGCAATATGCACGGATCTTGGCTTGTCAAAAGACATTGCAAAGCTCTATGTGTATATTTATGTCAAGGCAACCGAATCGTCTGACGGACTTGAGTATTTTGACGGAGACTGCACAGTTGAAATTGAGGCATTAAAGGCGCTTCTTAAAAGAGGGATCAGTGATGCGGTAATCTGTGATGGCGAGCTTACATCAGAGACGTTTCTCGAAATTTTCAAGTCGTATGTCAGCAAAGCGGTCACTAACGTTGAATGTAATTTACAAAGAGAATATGGACTGGAGAATGTTCTTCGCGGAGAACTTGCAAACCGGTTACGTCTCCACATTGATGAAAATTACAGAAAAGAGCATATTGAGACATTCAAAACCAAAGTACTCACAGCAATTCATTTATATAATGATGAAAAGGTAAAACTATCAAATCTGAACTATCAGATAAAGTTAGCCAAACAGGAACAGGAGTTCGAGGCATTGTTCGATTAAGTAAACTATCTGTATAATTGTACCTATCAATTCAGGGTATCATAGATAATTTGTGCAAGTTTTGCTGATACAAACGGTTTCTGAATAATTGCAGAGAATCCTTCATTCAAAATAGCCTGTTCTTCATTTTCTACTCTGTATCCTGTTGACAAAAGGGCTTTTATTCCGGGTCTGATAATTTTTGCTTTTTTATATGTTTCGATTCCGTTCATTCCAGACATCATAAGGTCAACTATCATCAAATCAACAGGTTCTGCCTTTACTATTTCCAGGGCAGCATCACCGGATTGCGCGACGGAGACTCTATAGCCGATCCAGCTTAGTATTTCCTCAGTTGCCTCAAGAATAAAACGTTCATCATCGACAACAACTATATGACCTTTTCCCATCTGAATTTCGGATGATTCCGATGATGTCAGATCCAGCACCGCTCTGCTTACAGGCAGATACATTATGAATGAGGTTCCTTCACCTTTCCTGCTCTTGACATCAATATACCCACGATGACTTTTGACTGTTCCGTAAACACTTGCAAGCCCAAGCCCCGTGCCTTTTCCAATATCCTTTGTTGTAAAGAAAGGTTCAAACAGATGGGACATCAGATGTGCATCAATACCGGTACCTGTATCACTGACCTCAACAAATACATAATACCCCGGAGCTACTGTATATGCGCGGCTTTTTGAAAATTCTTTGTCAACAACATGATTCCCGGTCCTGATAGTCATGACTCCCCCATCCGGCATTGCATCCCGTGCATTGAGCACCAGATTCATCACAGCACTTTGAAACTGGCCTGCATCACCGTTAATCACGGCATCAGTGGCATCAAACGATGCGTTGATTGTAATCTTTTTATCAATCGTGTGTATGAAAAGATCCCGCATATCTGTCAAAATAGCATGTATATCAATTGCAGCAAGCTGCATCTTGCTTTTACGTGAAAACGTCAGTAATTTACCTGTTAAATCAGCAGCACGTGTTGCTGCACTGAGAATCATACTGGAGTACTTTTTTAATTTTTCATCAGTGCCATATCTGTGCAAAATGATATCTGCATATCCGGAAATCGCTCCGAGAATATTATTGAAATCATGAGCAATACCGCCTGCCAATTGTCCGACTGCTTCCATTTTGTAAATAGTACGAAACTGCTCCTCAAAACGGGCTTTTTCAATTTCTGCACTTTTTAAATCCGTAACATCCTTGATAATTGCCATTATATTTTTGGGATCGCCAAGGGCTGTTTTAAGAAGGGACAGACTGATCTCTGCATTAAACGAACGTCCGTCTTTCTTTAACATAATACAATCAACATTGTAAATTCTGCCAACTCGTATCACAGTATCAAGAATCCGTTTAAAGTTTTCCTGTTCTGACTGATGCAGGAACGAACGAAGATTTTCAACCAGTACAGATTCTGTAATATCAAACAACATTGCAGCACGCATGTTTCCAATAAGGATATTTGCAGAAAGATCCATTACAAGAATAATGTCCGGTGATGTTTCAACGACGCTGCGATACCGCTCCTCGCTTTCCCTGAGGCTGTTTTCTATACGTTTACGTTCTGCAACCTCATTCTCAAGCTCCTTCTTCTGTTGTGCGGCTCTGACAATCAGGTTGACAATCTGACCGAACTGTCCCTTCACCAATGACAGTTTCCTGATTGCAGTTTCATCGTTGTTATCAAGCACCTTTCTTATTAACCGTAACGGCCTTACAAAACGCATTCTGAAAAAGAGAAAACTGCACGCAAAAACCAATATAAAAAAGATCATCAGCCAGAAAAAAATATTACTGCTGGAAGACATTACAAGCAATACAATTATCGATAGTACCTGAAGCGAAATTATTAGCAGCAGATTCCAGTCTATTTGTCGTTGATGCATGAAAGCAGCCATTGTTTTACATGTGTAAGTAGTTTTTTTTGTTATAGTTTATCATGGATGGTTATCTAAAACAAGCACAGAATATTCAGACTCCATGTTCTCTGAAAGAAACATCCGTATATAACCGGATATGCATTTTTGTTGACATCGCCCTGTCCTATCAATTATCATACCAGATTGCATAAAAATAACATTAAGGAGCATTATGATCAGAGTAAATGAAAACTATTTAAAACTAAAGTCGTCGTATCTATTCTCCGAGATCGCACAGCGTGTTGCAGCATACCAGAAGGAGAATCCGTCAGCAGAGATCACCCGTCTGGGTATAGGCGATGTAACACGCGAATTACCAAAAGCTTGCATTGATGCATTTCATAGCGCTGTTGATGAACTCGGCAGCATAGCAACGTTTCGCGGCTATGGTCCTGAACAGGGGTACGATTTCCTTAGAGAGAAAGTCGCCCAGGTTGATTTTCATTCAAGAAACGCAGATATTGCCGCTGATGAAATTTTCATTAGTGATGGTGCAAAGTGTGATACAGGAAATTTTCAGGAACTTTTCGCAAATGATATCAAAATTGCAGTCCCTGATCCGGTATATCCTGTATACGTTGATACAAACGTAATGGCAGGACGTACATCAGATTTTGATGACGGACGGTATGGCGGCCTGGTATACCTTGAATGCAACCGTGAAAATGGTTTTGTTCCTGCACTTCCAAAAGAAAAGGTAGATCTGATTTACCTTTGTTTTCCGAATAATCCGACGGGTGCGACAATTACCCGTGAACAGCTCAAATTGTGGGTTGATTATGCAAAGAAAGAGAAAGCACTGATCCTGTATGATGCTGCATACGTTGCATTTATCAGAGACCCGGAAATTCCTCAGTCAATTTACGAAATAGAAGGCGCCCGTGATGTCGCCGTTGAGTTCAGAAGTTTTTCAAAAACAGCCGGTTTTACCGGTACACGCTGTGCATACACCGTTGTGCCAAAATCGCTGATGGTTTACGATAAAAGCGGAAATGCCTACCCGCTTCACGGTTTCTGGAACAGACGTCACACAACAAAATTCAATGGCGTTTCCTATCCTGTACAGCGTGCTGCAGAGGCAATTTATATCGGTGACGGGCCGCGTCAGGTTAAAGATCTTATTGATTACTACATGACAAATGCAAAACTCATCCGCGAAAAAATGTCTCAGCTCGGATATGAGTGTACCGGTGGTATCAATTCTCCATACATCTGGATCAATACCAAAACTGATTCATGGGAGTTCTTTGATACGCTTCTGAGAAAAGCGCATGTTGTTACAACCCCCGGTTCCGGATTCGGCAAGTGTGGAAACGGCTACATTCGTATAAGTGCATTTAACAATAAGGAAAAGGTTGAGAAAGCCCTTGACCGGATTGCTGCTGCATTGAAATAGATTAAATTTTATTGACAATAGTAAGTACCTTGTCCAGATTCGTTTGATCAAACATTCTGGACAGGTATGTTGACTTGTCTGTATTACCATTGACAATAATCAATTCCCGTTTTTCCTTCTGCATTAATGTGTGGTAATAGACAATGGTTCCCAGTCCATGACTGTCAATATAGGTAGCCTTACTGACATCAAGGTAGATCCTGCTGCATTTTGTTTTATGAATCTGATCAATATGCTTCTGAAACTTTTTAACATCAGAATCAATGATCTGCCCCGCAAGCTCGATAATCGGAGTTTCATCAGTCCCGCACACGGTCACAATAAGTTTTTCTTCTAAAGTGGTTGTCATACAAAATTCCTTTCGTTTGCAGTGTTAGACAAAAATGCTACAATATAGCACTGGAATTGTCAATGTGTTAATCCATGATCATATTTTTCGGTGGTGCATTATTCAAAACATACTCAGTGCAGCAAGCATAACCGGACACTCTGCATTCACATCACATGCAAACGGCACAAAACAGCCATTATAGTTGTTAGCAGCTTAAAATATCAATAGCTTACAACATAAAATTGTCTGAAAATCCTGACCGTATTATAAAAATGTATATGTCATCTGAATGGTACTTATTATTTTAACATTGATGTTCATTAGTTGTTTTCGAACATGTATGACACTATCAACTTTTACAACGGACGTATAATCTATGGTTATTTACAACATTCATTGCCAGAACCCGCAAAAACGTTATCTTGATTCTGCAGCAAAGATTCTCCGTGATGAAAACGGAATAGCTGTCTATCCTACTGATACAGTCTACGGAATGGGAGCTCTTGTAACTAATCCAAAAGCAGTTGACAAGATCGGCAAAATTCTTAACAAAAACAAAGAACTCCTGTTCTCTTTTATCTGTAGCGATTTTACGCAGGTTGCTAAATATGTCCATCTTTCAAATGGCAACTTCAAGCTTATGAAACGGTATTTACCAGGGCCATTCACCTTTATTCTTGAGGCCACCAATCTGGTACCGAAAAAAATAAATCCTAAACGTAAAACAGTCGGAGTGAGAATCCCTGATTGCACTGTCACCCTTAAACTGGTCGAACTCCTCGGTGAGCCATTGGCGAATGCATCTATTAATCTCCCTGAAGAAAATCGCGGTGATCCGGAGCTTATTCGTCCTGCAATACTTAATGAGGTAGATGTAATGCTTGATGCAGGAGTATTGGAAGATACAATAGGTTCAACAATCATTGATCTTACCGGCGAAGAACCTGTTGTTATCCGTCAGGGCAAAGGTATCTGGAAAGAATAACCGATTATAGTACTTTTTATTTACATTTTTGCAATTAAGCAAGAAGAGGAGACAGATTACATTCGTCTCCTCTTTTTTAAGGAAACATAATGAGCAGTGAATTAGACAGATTAATTGACATCGTAGCAAAATTACGTGCTCCTGACGGATGCCCGTGGGACAGGGAACAGACACATAAAAGTATTCTTTCCTGCCTACTTGATGAGTCCTACGAATTTTTTGAAGCCGTTGATGAAAACAAGCCTCATAAAATGTGCGAGGAACTTGGAGATCTTCTTTTACAGGTGATTCTTCATGCACAAATTGCAAAAGATAATAAGACATTTTCTATTGATGATGTCGCACGGGATATCAGCGATAAACTGATAAGACGGCACCCTCATGTATTCGGCGACACAGAAGTTTCTTCATCCCGGGAAGTTCTTTACAACTGGGAAGCGATTAAAAAATCCGAAAAGGGCAATGAACACAGAAAATACCTTGTTGATGATATCCCGGATGCATTACCGGCACTTTTCAGAGCTGAGAAAATGCAGCGCAGAGTCGCAAAAGTCGGTTTTGACTGGAAAGACATACGCCCGGTCCTTGATAAAGTTGAAGAGGAGTTCAGCGAATTCCGCGAGGCGTTACTTGAAGGCAATGATGCCCACGCTGCAGAGGAACTCGGCGATATTATTTTTGCACTTGTAAATGTTGCACGACACCATAATATCAGCGCCGAGGAAGCAACACGCAGTACGACCTACAAATTTGCCCGACGGTTCCGCTATATTGAGGATAAATTCAAGGAGCTCGGCAAAGACATCTCGAAAGCATCACTGGAAGAGATGGATGTTTACTGGGAGGAAAGTAAGGGTATTGTCGGATAGGATGGAAGGAAGGTTGAGATTGAGATTGAGATTAAGAAGAGGATGAAGGGGAAGAGAGAGTTGTCAATAACCATTTTGGTGAATTCGCATTATTAACTCTTTTTGCTTACGAATACGAAAAACCCGACTTCTTTAATGTGAAATTGTTTTAGAAAACATATTGATGACGATTACACCAGAAATAATTAATGATATGCCGATAATTGCTGGAAAATCTATTTGTTGTTTAAAAACAAAATAACCAATAATTGAGATTAATGTAATACCAACACCGGACCATATTGCATACGCTATTCCAATCGGAATGCTTTTGAGCGTTAAAGAAAGGAAAAAGAAAGCAATCCCATAGCCGGCTATAACTACAATTGATGGAATTAACTTTGTAAATCCCTCTGATGATTTAAGTGCAGATGTTGCTATTGCTTCTGCGAATATTGCTATTGATAAAAATAACCATTTCATTTTCATCTCCTCTTTTTACTGGAATATAGTTCTCTAAATCAATGAAATCCATATCATGTTTGGCTCCACTTGTTAGTTTACCTTCTGGCATATACTTTAAATCATAGTGTTCTTCTGAGAACTTCAGCAAGATATTTTCCTGTCAATGACCCTTTAGTCTGGCAAATCTTCTCAGGGGTCCCTTCAGCGATAATTTTCCCCCCATTATCGCCACCATCAGGACCAAGGTCTATCACCCAGTCGGAATCCGCAACGACATCAAGGTTATGTTCTATAATGACAACGCTGTTACCTTTGTCAACGAGCTTATGCAGTACTGATAATAGTTTGTCAATATCTGCAGTATGAAGCCCTACTGTTGGTTCATCAAGAATATAGAGTGTGCTGTTTTTATTGTCAGTTTTCTTTGTTTTCCGTGCTGATGCAAGTTCAACTGATTTGTCAAGTTCTGTTACCAGCTTTATTCGCTGTGCCTCACCACCGCTCAGGGTCGGACTCTGCTGCCCTAATGTCAAATATCCCAGACCAACATCCTGAAGCATTACAAGTGCCCTGTGAATTTTAGGATGTGCAGCAAAGAACTCAACTCCTTCATCAATGCTCATTGAAAGTATATCAGCAATGGTTTTACCTTTAAACTGTATTTCCAGTGTATCTTTTGTAAAACGTTTACCTTTGCATTCTTCACATAGAACCGCAACATCAGGGAGAAAGCTCATCTCTATTTTTTTCATTCCCTGCCCTTCACAGGAAGGGCACCGCCCTTTATCAACATTGAACGAAAACCGGCTGGCATCATAACCCCGCATCGCAGCTTCAGAGGTTTTTGCAAAAATTTTCCGTATATCATCCCAAAACCCGATATACGTTGAAGGACACGAGCGAGGGGTTTTTCCGATCGGTTTCTGATCAACCTCCAGGATTCGCTTAATCGGTTCCCAACCTGTTATTTTTTCGCACCCGTAAAACGGGCCTTTCTCATTAGCAACAAGCCTGTTTGTATTTGTAAACAATATATCACGTATCAGGGTACTCTTTCCGCTTCCGCTTACACCGGTAATACAGACAAATGCACCGAGAGGAATTCGGCAATTAATGGATTTTAAATTATGCAGTGTAGCATTTTTTATTTCCAGCCAGTTTGAGTCCCTGACTGATCGCTTTGTCCGTACATGCTCAAGTGGATTTTTAAGATACCGCCCGGTTATTGAACTTCGGTTTGCCATTATCTGCTTCAGAGTACCTTCGGCAATTATTGTCCCACCCCGTTTCCCACCCCCCGGTCCTACATCGACAATGTAATCAGCACTCTTTATTGTGTCTTCATCATGTTCAACAACAACTACTGTATTGCCCTTGTTTTTAAGCATTTTTAGCGTGTCAATAAGCCGTGCGTTATCACGTGAGTGTAATCCGATTGTAGGCTCGTCAAGGATATAGCAAACGCCTCGCAAATTGGATCCGAGCTGTGATGCAAGCCTGATTCGCTGTGCTTCACCACCACTCAGTGTCGGTGCCGACCTGTCCAGTGTCAGATAGTCAAGACCAACAAACGACAGAAATTCAAGCCGTGATTCAAGTTCTTTTATAATATCACGGGCAATGGCCTCTTCCCTGCCAGTCCACTTGAATTCAGTAATTGCATTTCGCATGAGCGCAACAGAGTATCCACAAAAATCGCTAATTGACAATTTATTAATCTTTACAGCAAGAGCTTCGGGTTTCAACCGTTTTCCATTACATGCCCTGCATACCTTCGATGTACCATCATACCATTCATTCCACCAGATCTCCTCCCCACTCTGTTCTTCATCAAAGCCACTGATTTCAAGTCCTGTACCAAAACATTCAGGACACCATCCGTGTTTTGAATTATATGAAAAGAGCCGTGGATCGGGTTCCTCAAATGATTTTCTGCATGATGGACATGTTCTTGACGTTGAGAACATTCGGTTTTTTTTATTTGATCCGGTACTCAACTCTGCAACAATAGTCCCTTTACCATAGTCGAGAGCATTGATTATGCATTTACGAACTGTATCCTCATTGTCCATTTCTACAGATATCTGACATACAGGCAGTTCTATTGTATGTTCTTTATACCGGTCAATTTTAGGCCATGGTGATGTCGGCAGGAGTTCATTATCCACACGTAAATGACTAAAACCTTTTGCATCGGCCCATTTTGCGAGATCGTTGTAAATTCCTTTTCTATTTAGAACAAGCGGTGCAAACAGATCTATTTTTTTCCCGGAAAACGTTTTCATTATTTCTGCAAATACGGTATCAACCGTTAAGGACTCAATCGCGATATTACACTCCGGACAATACTGAACACCAAGCTTTACATAGAGCAAACGTAGAAAATGATAAATTTCAGTAACCGTAGCCACGGTACTTTTACGTCCGCCTCTACTGGTCCGCTGCTCAATTGCCACTGTTGGAGGCACGCCGGTGACTGAATCGACATCAGCTTTTGATGACGGCTGTACGAATTGACGGGCATAGGCATTAAGTGATTCAAGATACCGCCGTTGGCCCTCTGCAAATAATATGTCAAACGCAATAGTACTTTTACCACTGCCACTGACACCGGTTATAACAGTAAAAGCATCCCTTGGCAGGATTACATTTACACTTTTCAAATTATGTTCTTTTGCATTATAAATCGAGATCTGATTTTTGTTGATAACCGGTACATATGCTGCAACATTCTCTTTTACAGTTGTCACCTTTTTGTCAAAGACATGATTGTAGGTATCAAGGGCTTTGGCAGTATGACTATTTTTGCATAGTATCAAGTCTTGCGGAGTTCCGCAGAAAAGTATCTGTCCGCCCTGTTCACCACCCTCCGGCCCCATATCGATGATCCAGTCTGCACCTTTTATGACATCGAGATTATGTTCAATCACAATAATCGAATGTCCTTCGTTTATTAGCGCCTTAAACGCATTCATCAGAATCTGAATATCGGCAAAATGTAAACCAGTCGTTGGTTCATCAAAAAGAAACAGGATGTTTTTCGACTTTGACACTTTTTTATCAGCGATATATCCGGCAAGTTTTAACCGTTGTGCCTCACCGCCACTTAATGTCGGCAATGGCTGCCCGAGTTTAAGATATGACAAACCAATATCAATCAGCGGTGAAAGCATGGTTACTACCGATTTGTGATTTTTAAAAAACTCCACAGCCTCTGAAACAGTCAATTCAAGAATATCACTAATTGATTTATGCGAACTGCCGGTACTGTCCGATATATGTATTTCAAGAATTTCATTACGAAAGCGTTTACCATTACACTCATGACACCGCAGATAGACATCACTTAGAAACTGCATCTCCACATGCTCAAATCCATTTCCACCGCAATAGGGACAGCGTCCATTGCCGCTATTGAAACTGAATGTTCCGGCAGTATAGCCGCGTTCAATTGACATCGGATGTTCTGCAAACAGCTTGCGGACAGCATCAAAGGCCCCTACATAACTTGCAGGATTTGAACGGGTTGTTTTTCCTATTGGAGACTGATCAACCATGATAACATCATCACAATGTTCATGCCCCCGAATTTCTTTACACAGAGGTACTTCTGCAACTGCTTTTCCTTTCAGTTTCATCAGACCATTATAGAGTACATCATTTATGAGTGTTGATTTCCCGGAACCGCTTACTCCGGTCACACATACCAACCGGTTTAATGGAAATGAAACATCAATATCTTTTAAATTATGCTCCTGTGCTCCTTTTAAAACGATTGATTTACCGTTTTTGGGAGGCATCGTCTTTACATCTGATAGTACTGATTTTTTCCCGTTAAGAAAGGGTGCAGTAATCGATTCTTTAGATTTGTAAAGCTGATCAAGCAAACCGTAAAAGACAATATTTCCCCCAAGCTCACCCGGGCCTGGTCCCATATCGATAACATAATCCGCAGCCCTGATTACTTCGGGATCATGTTCAACAATGATAAGGGTATTTCCGGCATCACGCAATCGGTGAAGTACACCAATCAGTCGTCCGATATCTCTGGAATGAAGTCCAATACTCGGTTCATCAAGTACAAAAAGAGTATTTACCAATGATGTACCGAGTGCGGTTGTCAGATTAATCCGTTGCACTTCACCACCACTAAGCGTCCGCGACTGACGATCAAGTGTCAGGTAACCAAGCCCCACTTCGTCAAGATACTTTAACCGGGCCCGTATCTCTTTAAGAACAAGTTCCGATGCTTCATCACTGCGGCTGACAATATCGTCTGAATTAAACAATGCAACAAGTTTACTTATTGGTAAAAGCATTACCTCGTGAATAGAATATCCCTTACCAGTACCGATTCTCCAGTTCAGAGCATCTGCTTTGAGCCGTGATCCATTGCATTTTCTGCACAGATAATACCCGCGGTATTTAGAGAGTAAAACCCGAATGTGCATTTTATAGCTTTTTGATTCAAGCCAGTCAAAGAATCGCTTTATTCCATACCATTCGCCATCATCGGCTTCTCCAACACCATCAATGACCCACCGTTTATATTTTTCAGGCAGTTTGGACCAGGGAATATCAACCGGTATTCCCTCTTTTTTTGCGAAGCGCAGCATTTCAACCTGACATTCATTAAAACTCGGTGTCTGCCATGGTTTGACTACACCCCCGGCAAGGGTTTTTGATTGATCGGGAAGCACAAGGTCATAATCAACCCCGATAACGCGTCCGAATCCCCGGCACTCATCACAGGCTCCAATCGGTGAATTAAAGGAAAACATACCCGGCATAGGTTCCTTAAAGTGAATATCACAATCAGGGCAGTGAAGTCCTTCTGAAAAGCGATAAACAGCCTTTTTGTCAACTGTTGAATTCCAATCTGTTATACCGCTGCCTTTATCAGTATTTTTGTATCGATATACTGTAACAAGACCTTTACCATGCAATAGCGATGCTTCAAGGTCCTCAATGATTCTGTCCCTGTTCTGGTTATTTACAATAGTAATATCCTGAATCACATCAATATGTGTATCATGTTCATCAAGATAACGGGTATACCCCTGTGCTTCCAGTGTTGTTTTGATTTCAGTTATTGAAAAATTATCAGGTTTATGTATAGTAAAAACAATACAAACAGTAGTATCAAGGTGATTCTTAATAAGCTTGTCAAATATCGATTGTGCAGAATCACGATCAACAGGTTTATGGCAGCTGTTGCAGACCAGATACGACAAACGGGCAAACAACAGTTTCAGATGATCATTTACTTCTGTCATTGTACCGACAGTAGACCGTGATGTTCTTACGGTATTGGTCTGGTCAATTGCAATGGCAGGCGGCATTCCGTCAATACGATCAACAGCAGGCTTATCCATTCTATCAAGAAACTGACGTGCGTAGGAAGAAAATGTTTCAACATAACGCCGCTGGCCTTCGGCATAAATGGTATCAAACGCCAGTGATGATTTCCCCGATCCGGAAACACCGGTAACAACGATCATTTTATTGAGTGGTAAATCAAGGGAGATATTTTTCAGGTTATTCTGATGTGCGCCTTCAATTCGTATAAAATTATGCTTATCCATGTATCGAGCCTGATATGGTGTATTTACTTTAATGTATTGATTTTTATTGCATATAAGATAACAATTCAAATCTATGTTCCAATAGTTACCTTTAAAAATACATCAT
>JAAZBG010000236.1 GCA_012513915.1 Fibrobacter sp. | reverse complement strand
GATGGGAATGTTACAAAATGGACACTTGTATCTACTACTACGGAATCCCATTGTGACGTGTTAATTGGAGCGGTTGTATCAATTGTCTCATGTGTAGTATACAAAATATATCCAATAAGATTATTATTATTTGGTAGAGGTGGATCCCACGAAATTGTTGTTTTTGTGGCATACTCATAATTAAAATACAGATTATTTGGTTTGTATTTAATAGAACGGTCGTAATCCTGTTTTTCCAACAACCGGTCAGCAGGAACAGAATTATTACCATATTTGTAAATATACCGGCCGTTCTCGAGTTTTTTCAGAATCTGCACTTTCATATAAGTGCCATTCTTCTTCTTTACTGCAAAGCAGTAATTAATTGGAAATGGTCTTTCCTCAATATCTGTTAATTTATGAATAGCAGGTATCATCTTAATTTCTTCAAAACAATATTTAAAATAACCATTTGAACCATCATGGAAATATTTGGCAATTTGTGTACCGAAAATCTCACCTCGATTTGAAATAGAAAATGATGAATCACGACAATACCCTTTGGCATCGGTTGTGTCAGTCCCCTCGATGTATTCAGCTGAGACACTGCTTACCAGCAATGTAATAAGGAGAGATATAGCTGAGAAAACGTTGTGAAACGACATAATGAACTCCTCTGTTTGTTTTTCATAAAATTGAATACAACATATAGGATTACACACATCTTAAAGTATAATTACAAAACAATAATGTTTAAAGAAGGCCTTGTAAAATGTGTTTTCTTGCAGAAAACACATTTCTCAGAACTGTTGCGTGGACATTCCTAATTCGCCAAAAATCGAATCTCATTAGTTCCCGTCGAAGCGAATAAACATTCCGGCCTTATTACAATTTCAGAATACCCGTAATCTGACGAGCTATTAACACTCGATGTCACACTCCAGTTACCTGAGCCATTTACAGTTACACCTTTAATAAGTACCGGCTTATTCGAATTTAATACTTCAGTGCCCGTAATAGTCCTGTTTTGCACAATTTGTGCTCCGAACTGGATATATGGTTGAGCTCGAAGTGTTCCGGTTCCTAAAAGACAATAATATCGTCCACTTGGTGATACGCCAAAACTATTGAATGCGTTTAATAATGCCTGACCGAAATCCATTCCATTTTGGATTGAATTAATATACGTTCTTCTAAAATAATCATCTGCAAAATCAGGTCCTGCAGCACCCAAGCATGTCAATCCATTATGCCCTAATGCATACATTGTACCTATATTTTTTTGATCATTAAATTTATTAATTTTACAGGCATCCATCATATAAAAATGAGGTTTAGCAATTCCATTTCCACCAGGTTCACTACCCATATCCTCATAATTTCTGTCAACATAATCATTAAATGAAAAACCTCTTGTAGAAAATATGTAGTAAGAATTGTTAGACTCTTCATTATAGGTATACGGGTCTGCATTGTCTACAACCTGATTCACAACACCATCGGTACTGACAAACCTAACTGCATCGGCAATACGGTTAACAGAACTCAGCTCATTATGGTTGAAATCAGCAGTAATAATTGCCATACTTCCATTATTCAACGTTATTCCAGAAAGTACTTTTTGCCAGTACATTCCCGGATATTGTGGCAAATCGTTTATATTGCGAGTCTGATCCATGGTACCATTATATTTACATGCTGGTTGAGGATACGTATTCCTATCATGTTCAGGTACATTATTACCATTAACCCTTGCTTCCTTTAAAGTAACTCCCAACGCGTTATCGTTTCCCGGCAATAACACATAAGAGAGATAAATATCGTATGTTCTTGAAGTGACCCCCTGGTTGTTAACTGGCCAACGCCAGTTTGCATATTTACCCTTTGTCCCTACATTCATATTATATGGATTTGCGATTTCCGGCCCATCATAATACCTAAAGTATTCTCCATTCTGTGCGCTAGATGAATATTCTTTATTCAAACCAGCATACGGTCCCAAAGTTCCATGTCTGAAACTTCCGTTGAAAACATAAGTATAATCATCCTCTTCTGTTGACCAGAAATTGGAATGAACAGGGCAACTATGGTTAAACAATCCGGCCCATTCCCATCCTAATGAATCCCCTATGCCAACTGTCATTGTACTTGGTGTTGAAGAACCACTCCAATATGCATCGAGCTGTGTATACTTGCAATACCGCCGGTTACGTTCAGTTATACTTGTCGGGAATAGTAATCCGTTAAATGCACCATAGGTAATTGTTCCTCTAGGCCCAGCTAACAATTGAGACATCCAATTGAAGGGAGTATTTTGCTCAACTCCATCAAACTTAACAAACCATTGCAGATTTAAATCCTTCATACAATCCAATGGTGCTTCACTCATCATATTCTCAGGAGTACCCATTATAAATCCTCGCGAAGGTACTTTTGCCGGATTATTCATACGGTTAATAACCCGACTCAAATAATCGGTATAAATCAAATATTCATCCTTTATGGTGTTGCCCTCTCTAAGAGTTGGCAAATACGCTGCGTTAACTCTGGAAATCCAGATATCATATAGATCGTCACCACTTTTATACGTTCCGTTAAAAAAACTCCATCCGGGCGAAATATCCGTCGTTGGAAACGGAATACCTGCACTGGTGTACGCGATTGCTGGTGACGCACGCTTATCAACAATATCCATAAAAAAATGATCCATCGGAAAAAAGGGGCTAAGCGAATAATTATCACGCGTTGCAGATAACGGTAAACATATATCTCCAATCAACACAGCTCCTTCAAGCACATCACCGGCATTTTCTGCTTCAAAATATTCCTGCTGCAACCTGCTGCGCAATGCCAGACACTGATCTAACATATACCCTTCAGGGTTGGTCCAGCCAATTACTTCAACATGCTTATGATCGACATTTACTATCGAATTACAGTATGAATTTATCGAGAGGGGAATTGACTGCAAACAATTTGCCTCAACAATCAATAGTATTTTAGGTACAGCACTGACATTTTGAAAGAATATAAGCATAAGTAATATAAAAAGCATTGTTTTACACTTCATTTTCCACCTCCAGTGGATATTTTTGCCCGGCTCTTTTCAATGCGGTTTCTGACTTCAATTAATCTGGATAGTTGAAACTGTTTATCCTTATCACTGCCCTCTTCTTTTTTCGCGATCTTACTTTCCAGCTTTGATAATAGTCCGGCAAGATTCTGATCATAAATTGTATCGGGTTCTGCTTGTATAGCGCCAAGAAGTGCATCAAATGTTTCACACAAATGCGGCACATCATATTTTTGCAAAGTTTTCAAGTAAAACTCTTTTTTATTCTTGTTGTCCATTACTGTAAGTGACCTGATAATACGGCTTTTCAGCATATCAGCATGATATCCAAAAGTAGAATCAATCGACGGGTAAAGTTTTATAAGAACATCGCTGAAGTTTAATTTGAGTACACCTGCAACCTCTACCGCCTCACGGACATATTTCGCATCTTTACTCTTGATCCCATCCAATACAGCCTTTTCTACCCAAAATGGTACATTGGTGATATGGTGATCATCAAAATACCCTGGCAGCGCATTGAGAAAATATCTCCGGTCATAATCTGTTTTCAGAGTATCATAGGCGATTTTCAATTCTTTTGGATTGCTTATACCCGCAATTGCTTCCTCATATCTGGTCATGGGCCGAGATTGAACAGCTTCATTTGCCATTATATATATAGTATAAAACAGCAATATCGTATTCGTTAAAATAAGTTTTATTTTCATGTGAAGACCTTTCAATATAGTTCAGGTTATTGTACCTTCTGCTCAATAGCAGCAAGTCGGGCCTTCAATTCCTCATTCTCTTTTTCCATCTTTATAAGATAGAGGGTTGTCTCCTCAAGTTTCTGAAGAAGTTTTGCCTGCATCTCACCAACAGATACACCATTTTCAGTAACCTCTTTTTCAGAAGGAATACCCTCAAGATGATTGTTTTTATTTATAAAAGTCTCAACATCCTTAAGCGGTTTGAGATTGTAATCCGCTTTAAAAACAAAATCAGGCCATGGTTTAAATCCTGACTGCTTGTTCCTCTCAAAAGCAGATCATTATCTCGTAATCCAACGGTTCCGGCGATGTCCAGTTTGTTAAACGGGTTGTTTACTCCAATTCCCACTTTGTCAGAAGATGTGGACAGGTAAACGTTCGGTGATGTACGGCTCCACTGCCCAAATGACAGCCCAAATAACATAGGCACCAATATCACCGCATTAGCAATTTTTTTTGTATTCATATAAGTTCTTACTTTCACAATTGCCTCCATAATTATTTCAAAATTTTTTGAATATTCAGATACTAGTTAAATCCCTGATGCGATCAAGCTCGAACAGATCATCGCATCGTTTTGTTTTGTAAAACAAGAAGAATACAGCTAATGTATCATCAATGATTTTACGCTGATTTGGCCTTTTCTAACAAAATTTTAATTCAGTTTGAATGGAGTAATAGTTTTGGGTGGAAAATTTGAATAAGTTACGGCAGAAAGAATTAAAAAAGCAGATGTACAATTTTTCATGAAATCCCTCCATTTTTTTTGAATTTTTTATTTTTGCAGATTTGGCTTATTTTCTACGAAAATTCCCAATGTCTCTTGTTTTCAAATCCAGATATTCTTTATCATATATATACATTCAACACGTATCAGTAAACTACCAGCT
>JAAZBG010000235.1 GCA_012513915.1 Fibrobacter sp. | reverse complement strand
CATTCAAAAAATTTAAGGCTTTAATTGCGGAATGGACTGATTTAGCAATAGAACACTCGATTACAAAAATCAAAATTGCAAAAGAGGATGGTGAAAAAGTATCTTAGAACTCGGTACTCTTGAGTAAATAAGAGTGATATTTCTTGTTTTGTGAATCACACCTGTTTCTAATCAGGTAAATGAAATTATTGAGTATTGCCGGAAATTAGTGACGAATAAAAAAGAGCGCTGGTGAAAATTAACCAGCGCTCCCATCCGGCCGGGGAGGCCGGATTTGCGTTTGTCACTAACGGGGAATTCCTCAGTTAAGTATCAATTGTTTACTGATACGGTCTTTGCCGGTAACGATCCGGACAAAGAATGTACCTTTCAGTCCCTGCTTCAGTTTGAGCTCGGCGGATAGATTTTTCATTTGTATATTGTCAAATTTCTGGACCGTTCTCCCTCGTGCATCAACAAGTACCACACTGAATACACCGCTGAATGTTTTTTCAAACTGGATTTTCAGCATATTGTTAACAATGGTCATATTGAACTGCGGCAGTATTGCATGCTTATTTTTTACAGCAGTTCCAATCTCAAAAATGATACTCTCCTGCGGTGCTGTCGGACGTTTTGATGGATTAATAACAATCTCGTTTGCGTTCAATAGTGGAATACCCTGATTCTGATAGGTCGGATAGAGTGCTTTCGATAATGTATCATCCTCAAGAGCAAGAAGACTCATTTTGCTGTCAACAAAACCGTAAAGTCCGCCAAGAGGTGTTTTCTTCTCTTTTAGGGAATACCGGGATGCCCACAGAAGAGGGAGTGTCGGGCAGCAAGCTGAATCTACTGTTTGTCCGAATTTCTGGTCGTAGGTGAAGAGTCGCAATCCGCTAGCGTTTTCATAACAGTTCCATGTAATAATACTGTCCCATACTGCGTCGGTCTTGATAAAGGTGCAAATTGTACTGTTCTTTTGTGTGCTTGATATATAAGATTTATCACCAATGGTAATCTTTGCTTCAAAATTAAGTGATTTACCCTGATATGCTTTTTCTTCAATCATTTTATTCAGTGTGTCAGGCTGAGTAGCGATGATAGAATAGTAGTTTCCTTTTGTTACACCTGTGTCAATTTTTGATTGAATCCAGAAACTTTTTTCTTTTAGAACAGGTGATAGTATTACTCCGTTGAGTCTATATGTGTTGGTTGAATGATCATAATACTGACCGCGAAAATCAGTAATAGGAATATTGTAGGTTGCATTGTACACAACTGATTTACGCACACTTCCATGTTGTAAAATGCAGTTACTTACTGATGAATCACTCTGAAATACTTCAAATGGTATCTGCGATGGAAATTCGCTAATATTGTTTGTAAATGCAGTGTTAATCTGGAACTTTGGTTGTCCATTTTCAATCTGAAGCGGCACTGTATAGAGAATCCTGATTTTACGTGATTGGTTAATGTCAACCGGGTAAATTTTAAACTGGTACTGATCGTTTCCCAGATAATGAATGATCGCCGGATCTCTGCTGACAAACTGGATTTTATCTCTTTCAACAACATCTTCATAAGCGCTGTCTGCATCGGCTCTGAGAAGCAGTTTCGCTTTAAGGATCGTATTCCCATTCCAGAGCAGCATTGAGCGAATTGCGCTGCCTTGGCTTAGAGTGAATGTCCCGGTAATTTCAAGAGTCTTCGGATCACCGCTCCAGACGCTACCAAGAGTCGTTATCTCTGCTTCCTCAATAACATCTGCATAATGAGGATGAAGGGTGACAGATAGCTTACTTGATGAAAGTTGGCAGTTACCGCTGGATGATCCCTGATGAGTTGTTTGCCACCTTGTTTGGGCGTTGACAGACAGTGTGAGTGCTAATACTGACACGATTGCTTTGAAAAGAGTTTTCATACCGACCTCGTTTTTTACTGTTAGTAACCATAATTTTGATAAACAAAATCCGCGCGTTTCTATTGTTTAATATAAACCGCTGTATCTAATGTGAGAAAGGGTATGAACTGCATAAGCAATAAAGTGTTTTCTGCCAGAAAACAGTAAGTGTTTGATATTGGTGTGGCTTGTATTCGATAATGGAAAAAACTGATTAGAATCTATCGATTTGAAGTAATAAACAGATTTTTAAAAGCGGGTTTTATGCAAAATCCGACTTGTGAACGGGTACCGGGCATTCACCCGTTACCCGTCACTTGTCACATCAAAACCCCTGAAGTCCGCAGCAACGTGTGCAGACCGGCATAAGACCTTGTTTCATTCCTCGACGGAATTTCTTGAACTCTTCACCATGCCAGATATCATAAAATGACTGGTTATTGATATTACCGGCAGTATAATCCTGGTAATCACGACACGGTGTTACACGACCATCAGGTGAGATCTCGGCGATGTAGTAGATACTATCGCAGTGAGGATAGCCGCAATTCCATTTGTGATCAGCATAGTAACGTTTGATATCAGCTTCTTTTTCAATATCGGGGAGAAACTGTGGTACACATGGTTTACCGACAGACAACCGTTTGATCTCCTCAATCTGCTTTGCAGTTTCCACTGTGTCAACATCATTGAAACATGACTTGAGATAGCCGCGATGATTTTCCGGTACGGTACCAAAGCGATCCTTGAAAACTTTCTCATGCAGTGCCGCACGTTCTTCAGTGATAAACCATCCGTAATAATAGGGGTGGAGTTGTGCTTTGTCAAGTACAAGTTTATGTATGTCAGCAAGGTGCGAATAGTTGTTGTTTGAGATAACCGTGATTGGAATAATGAATGGAAATTTTAATCCCCGCTTTTTTTTAATTGAATCAACTTTGTCAATAATTGCCATTACTTTTTCAAAGTTATCGGCGCTGCGCCCGTTTACGGGGGTGCGCATAATATTCTGTGATGCAGCATCCCAGCCATCAAGGCTGAGAAATAGAATCTGCAGTGCACCGGTATCAATAAGAGCTTCGATGTATTTGTCAAGATCGTGAGCGTTTGAAACAATTGAGCCTTTAAGCTTATGGCGAGCCAGTTCCTCAAAAAGTGGAACAAGTGGTTTCCACATCGTTGGCTCTCCACCCCATATATAATAGAATGGTTTGTCGTGACGGGTTTCAAAAACCACCCGTTTTACAACATCAAAATCAAGTTGCTGGAGTTTTTCACCACGTTCCTGTTTCAACCGAAGGTGTCCGTTTTCCCCCCACTGGCCGCAGGACTTGCACCGGAGGTTGCATACTTCATTGACCCTCAATGAGATCTGCCTAACAGGAATATTCTTTTCAGGGTCATTGGATCCGAAATACTTTCTTATCTGCTGTGGTATCATGTACCAGGATTCTGTACTGCTAAGAATCCCTGGTAGTATATACTGTTGTACAAACGGCCAGGGAAGCAATGCTTTTCCACGGAATTTTGCCATAACGGTAGACCTTTCACGAAAATAACGCAAAATTTTTGGACAATAACGACTAAATATAGTTTAACTGTTTTAAACGGGGGAAGAAAAAAGACTATGAGACGTTTTTCATATCACTGAGTTTGCCTGAAATACCGGTTTTCTGGATTCACATTTGTGTCTGGTACTTATGATATATCCACTTGTCATACTTTTTTAAGTATGGTATACTATTAAAAATTTTAGAGAGAGGTGCTTAAATGGATGGAATAGGGGTAGATTTTTTCTTTAAGGTTGATAACGGAAAGAGATTTTTTTATATAAAAATCAGGGACGTACGCTGTGATATGCCGCAGTTCTCAAATCTCTTTACAGAGGTGGCTGAAGGCTTGATCGCAACAAGTTACGAGAATATCTGTATAGACCTCTCATCCATGCCCCTTTTGACAAGTATGGTTTTTGGAGCCTGTATTAATGTTGTAGCCCTTGCAAAAAAAATGTGGTAAGAAACTGAAATTCCGACTCAATGCAGATGCGATGGAAACTGTAAAATTAGCCGCTTTTGATGAACTTGTTGAGACTGAGCAGGCAGATCAGGATTTATAGTATTGTTTCGGGCAGAACTGACAGATTCTGCTAAAAACTGTATCACCCCCCCCCGTTTGACACCCTCATTTTGGAAAATGATAGCAACAATTACAACGGGATACCATGTCAAAACTGTTAAAATAGAGTGGTATGATACAACACATTACAGTTAATGAATAATTATTGCTAAAAATGTATAAAAAATGTATATTGTTATAAATTTCACATTAAACATTTTTACAAAAATATGTTATATCACAAAAATGTATCAAGGGTAGAATAAAAACAATTAAAATCAGGTTTGATTTTTACCATAATCACAAAGTTTTCAGATACAGTTTTGTAATTATAGTAAAGTACCGTTGATGCACTTTAAAAATGATTATGTGAAAAAGTACACTTCATGGAAGAATTAAAAGTCAATTAAAAAAATACAAAAACTTTTCATTGGAGGGTTTGCTTGAGCACAACAGCACAATCTTGCACGCCACAGGGAGCTGCGAAGGCGATGTTTGATGAACTTGATACGTTCATTGATTCTCTGGGTATCGACAAAAAAAGCAATCGAAGAAAGGGTGATCTCATCCGGATTCTTCACCAGGCACAGACAATTTTTGGATACCTGCCTGAAGAGGTTCAGATTCACGTTGCAAACCGTCTATCGATACATCACTCTGAAGTCAGCGGCGTAATCAGTTTTTATAATTACTTTACAACAGAACCCAAGGGTAAGTGCCATGTGGCAGTTTGCATGGGAACAGCCTGTTTTGTTAAAGGCGCAGATAAGATTCTGGCTGAGTTCGAGAAAGAGCTTGGTATCAAGGCAGGTCAGGTAACAGAGGATATGGAGTTCTCAATTGATATTGTTCGTTGTATTGGGGCTTGCGGTCTTGCACCGGTTGTGACTGTCGGAGAAAAAGTCTACGGAAGACTTAATGTTGCTGATGTAAAAACAATACTCAGCCAGTATAAAAGTGAGGTAAAAGCATGAAATTAGAACGCATTAATACTCCTAAAGAACTGCTCGAGAGATACAAAGCTTATAGTTGCATGCTTGGACTCAGAGTTGATGGTGGTGCGAAAAATACTGCATTTGAACGGGAAATTCTGGTATGTGGTGGAACCGGCTGCGTTTCGAGTGACAGTTCAATCATTGTTGACAATCTTAACGAAGAACTTGCAAAGCATGGACTGTCAGGTAAAATTCAGGTAATAAAGACAGGGTGTTTTGGTTTCTGCGAAAAGGGACCAATCGTACTCGTACAGCCTGACAATGTGTTTTACACTATGGTAAAACCATCCGATGCTGCTGAAATTGTCGAATCGCACATTGTCAATGGTAAACGCGTTGAGCGTCTTCTTTACGAAGAACCATCAATGAAACAGAAAATTGAAAAAAGCAAGGATATGCCGTTTTACAAAAAGCAAATGAGAATTGCGCTTCGTAACTGCGGTATCATTAATCCTGAAAATATTATGGAGTATATTGCTGCTGATGGTTACCAGGCGCTTTCAAAGTGCTTGACAGAAATGGATGGTGATGCAGTTATCAACCACATGAAGCAGAGCGGACTTCGTGGCCGTGGCGGAGGTGGTTTTCCTACCGGTGTTAAATGGGAAGCTGCAAAGAAGTTCAGGAGTCCTGAAAAGTTTATTATTTGTAATGCAGACGAGGGTGATCCGGGTGCATTTATGGACCGCTCAATTCTCGAAGGTGATCCATGTAGCGTGCTTGAATCAATGACTATTGCAGGGTATGCAGTCGGTGCTGACATAGGATATATCTACATCCGCGCAGAATATCCACTCGCAATTCATCGTCTTCAGGTCGCAATAGCTCAATCCCGCGAAATCGGTATGCTTGGTAAAAACATCCTTGGTTCCGGCTTTAATTTCGATATCGAACTCAAATTCGGAGCAGGTGCGTTTGTGTGCGGTGAAGAAACTGCACTTATCCGCAGTATTGAAGGTAAACGTGGTGAACCAACTACAAAACCACCGTTCCCGGCAGAATCCGGCGTATGGGAAAAACCAACCTGTGTTAACAATGTTGAAACCTATGCAAACATTCCACCGATTATTCTTAAAGGTGCACAGTGGTACAGCTCAATCGGAACCGAAAAATCAAAAGGCACTAAAGTGTTTGCACTTGCCGGTAAGATCAATAACGTCGGTCTTGTTGAAGTACCTATGGGGACAACACTTCGTGAAATCATCTATGATATTGGTGGTGGTATTCGCGGCGGTAAAGAGTTTAAATCGGTACAGACCGGTGGCCCGTCAGGCGGTTGTATAACAAAAGAGAATCTTGATACTCCGATTACCTACGAAAATCTTACTGCAATCGGTTCCATGATGGGTTCCGGTGGTATGATTGTTATGGACGAAACTGACTGTATGGTCAATGTGGCGAAATTCTACCTTGAGTTTACCCTTGATGAATCCTGCGGAAAGTGTACTCCATGCCGTGTAGGTAACAAGCGCCTTCATGAAATGCTTACGTCAATTACTGAAGGTAAAGCAGAACCTAATACAATGGAAAAGCTTGAAGCTCTTGCCAATACAATCAAGAAAACATCACTCTGCGGTCTCGGACAGACATCACCGAATCCTGTTCTGTCAACAATGAGGTTCTTTAGAGACGAATACCTTGATCATATTAATAACCACAAATGTACTGCCGGTGTTTGTAAAAATCTGATGTCCTATCACATCATTGAAGATAAATGTGTTGGATGTACAGCATGTGCGCGTAACTGTCCGGTAGGATGTATTACAGGTAAAGTAAAGCAACCACACACGATCGATCAGGAAAAATGTATTAAGTGTGGTGCCTGTTATCAAAAATGTAAATTCAGCGCAATTGAAATCCGCTGATTGGTGTACAAAAGAAAAAGAAACGGTACATAAGGAGTAATTAATTCATGGCTAAAATAACGATAAATGATACAACAGTCGAAGTATTCAAGGATGCAACAATCCTTGAAGCTGCGAAAGAACTTGACGGTGTGTATATTCCTACACTTTGTCATATGAACCTTGAAAGTTTTAATGTGGAACACCATGTGGGATCATGTCGTGTCTGCATGGTTGATGTTGAAATGGGTGGGCGGTCAAAGATGATGCCTGCCTGCTGTACACCGGTTCAGGATGGCATGGTGGTAAAAACAAATACCCCCGAGGTAATTCAGGCCCGTCGTATCGTGCTCGAACTGTTATTGTCGGATCATCCGTTTGACTGCCTGACATGTCCTAAGAACCTTGACTGTGAACTTCAGGCTCTCGCTCGTGAGTTTGGCGTTGATCACCTGTCATATAAAGGTGAAATGTCAAAGTATCCGGTTGATACAACCAGCATGGCAATCAAACGCGATCTTGATAAATGTATTATGTGTCGCAGATGCGAAACTGTATGTAATGAAATTCAGACTGTCGGGGCACTTTCCGGGTACGGAAGAGGTTTCAAAGCTGTTGTTGCACCTGCTGAAATGAAAAATCTTGACAAAACAAACTGTGTGATGTGCGGTCAGTGTGTTAACGTATGTCCTACAGGTGCGCTCACCGGTATCAGCTTTAACAAAAAGGTCTGGGCTGCTCTCAGTGATCCGAATAAAAAGGTCGTTGTTCAGGTTGCACCGGCAGTACGTGTCGCAATCGGTGAAGAGTTTGGCCTTGAGCCTGGTACCGATATGACCGGACGTCTTGTTTCCGGTCTTAAGAAAATCGGTTTTGATGCCGTTTTTGATACAAATTTCAGTGCTGACTTGACAATTATGGAAGAAGCGACTGAGATGCTTGAACGTTTCAAGAAGAACGAAAATCTTCCGATTCTTACATCATGCTGTCCAGGATGGGTCAATTTCCTTGAATTCCAGTTCCCGGATCTCGTTAATATTCCATCAACATGCAAGTCGCCGCAGCAGATGTTTGGTGCGATTGCAAAAACATACTATGCAGATAAAATCGGTGTCAAGCCGGAGAATCTTGTTGTTGTGTCGGTTATGCCCTGCCAGGCCAAGAAATATGAGGCCGGCAGACCTGAATTCGCACATGATGGTGTTCGGGATGTCGACTATGTATTGACAACACGTGAGCTCGCAAGAATGTTCAATGAAGCAGGTATTGACATTTCTAAAATGCAGGAAGATAATTTTGACAATCCGCTTGGGGAGTCAACTGGTGCTGCAGTGATCTTTGGTGTTACCGGTGGAGTCTGCGAAGCTGCATTGCGTACTGCATACGAATGGGTGACAAATAAGGAACTTAAGGATGTAAACTTTACAGCAGTGCGTGGCCTTGATGGTATCAAGGAAGCATCAATCGATATTGATGGTACAGAGGTAAAGGTTGCTGTAAGCAGCGGACTTGGAAATGCACGTAAACTGCTTGAAAAGATTCAGAGTGGTGAATGTCAATATCATGTTATTGAGATTATGGCATGCCCCGGTGGATGTATCAATGGTGGTGGTCAGCCATTTATCCATGCCGAAACTGATATTCTTGAGCAGCGTATGAAGGGTATTTATGCAATTGACATTGGAAAAGAGATAAGAAAATCTCACGAGAACCCATATATTCAGAAATTGTATAAAGAATTTCTCGGTAAACCCGGAAGCGAGAAGGCTCATCATTTGCTTCATACTGAGTATTACAAAAAGTAAGAACGATTGTTAATTGTTGAAGTGAAATGCCCGGCAGGTTTATTACTGTCGGGCATTTTTTTATTTCAAGGTTCCTGAGCATACAAACAAAGCACCGGTATGCATTCCGGTAGCGTTCACAGAAAACCTGTTACTGGCTATTGGTTATTAGCTCTTAACATCCCACATCTTCTCTCCCTCAACCTTATTGACTATCCTATCATGCCTGACCTATATTAGTATGCTTGCTGCGCATCGTCGTGCAAAGGGGACATGCATTGTATGATCGTGATGTGTAACTGCAGCTAAACTAAGTAGGTATGCTGTCTGGTTGATGATCAGTTAAAAGGCGTTTTCTGATAATGTCCACCTTAATCACATGATTGCAGCTGCAAGGCGACACCAATAACGCATGTGATGTATAATCGCAGCATACAGGATCAGGAGAGTAATGTACATGAAACCACTGTATCTTTATAATACAGCGAGTCGCAGTGTTGAGCAGTTTTTTTCTGTAAAAGAAAAACAGGCCGGCATGTATTGTTGCGGGCCAACGGTGTATAACTATGCGCATATAGGCAACTTGAGAACGTATATCTTTGAAGATGTGCTTAAACGTGTTCTCACGTTTAACGGTTATAAGGTGAAGCATGTAATAAATATCACCGATGTCGGTCATTTGACATCAGATGCAGATTCTGGTGATGACAAAATGGAAAAAGGCGCTTTACGTGAGGGAAAGACAGTCTGGCAGATTGCCGAGCATTTTACTGCAAAATTCAGGGAAAATGCTAAAGATCTTAATATCCTTGAGGCTGATGTGTGGCCGAAAGCAACGGATCATATTAAACACATGATTGAACTGGTCACGATTCTTGAAAATCGTGGGTTTACCTATAAAACATCAGATGGTATCTATTTTGATACGGTCAAATTTCCATCATATTGTGATTTTGCGCGCCTTGAGCCTGAGAGTCTGCGTGCGGGTGAGCGTGTAGATATGGGGGAGAAGCGTGCGCCGACAGATTTTGCACTCTGGAAGTTTTCGCCAAAAGACCAGAAACGTCAGATGGAATGGGATAGTCCCTGGGGTGTTGGTTTCCCTGGTTGGCATATTGAGTGCAGTGCGATGTCACTTGCGTATCTTGATCTGCCGCTTGACATTCACTGTGGCGGCACGGATCACATCAGGGTGCATCACACGAATGAGATTGCTCAGACCGAAGCCGCAACAGGTACAAAATTCGCGAACTTCTGGATGCATGGTGAATTTCTGAATATGGGTAATGTAAAGATGTCCAAGTCGGGTGGGACATTTATAACACTTGATACCGTTAAAAATGAGGGAATCAATCCGCTTGCTTATAGAATGTTTTGCTTTACAGCACATTATCGCAGTCCATTGACATTCACTATGGATGGGCTTAAGGCATCTGCCGTAAGTCTTGGCAATATGAAAAAAACGGTTCCACCAGAAAGTACGGTAATTGCAGATGCATCAAAGGTTGCAACCCTGATGGAAACGTTTTATCACCACGTAAATGATGACCTGAATATGCCCCGGGCAGTTGCTGCGTTATGGGATTTACTTAAGGATACATCAATTGAATCTCAGGTGCGAAGGGCTTGTGCTGTTGTTGCGGATGACATTCTTGGTCTTGATCTGCTGGCTGTACCACTTGAAACAAAACAGTCGGTAATCAGTGGCGATGGGCCTGCGATTACATTTGATTCACCGGTACCGGTACCGGATGCGTTAAAAAATGTGCTTGTTGCGAAGATACAGGCCCGGAGAACTGCGCGAAAAGAGAAAAATTTTAAGCTGTCTGATGAAATTCGTAATGCATTAACTGCACAGAATATTATAATGAAAGATATGCCGGATGGATCAACTGAGTGTCAGATTTCATCATCGGTATGTGCGAATTGTGATGCGGTTGTAGCTGCATTGTCGTGATAAAAACTAATTATACATAAGGAGAAAATAATGGCTGGCGAAAAAAAAGAAAAAGATAAAGAAGATATGATGAAAAGCATGATGGCTCCGGGGCGCGAGATTGAAGAGCAGTTTCTTAAGCGTCGCGAGATTTTTCTTTGGGGCGAAATCAATGATGAATCTGCAGAATCGATTGTAAAGAAGATCCTTTACTTTGATGGACAGGGAACGGATGATATCACCATTTTCATCAATAGTCCCGGCGGCGTAATCTCATCCGGGCTTGCCATCTATGATGCAATGCAGTTTGCAAAATCGGATATTGCAACTGTTTGTATGGGTCAGGCGGCAAGTATGGCGTCAGTGCTGCTCACTGCCGGTACAAAAGGAAAACGTTCTGTCTGGGAACATGCCCGTGTGCTGATTCATCAGCCGCTTATCAGTGGTAATATGTTCGGACCTGCATCAGATATTCAGATTCAGGCGGAAGAGATGCTTCGTCTCAGGGAAAAACTCAACCAGATGCTTGCGGATCACACCGGTCAGCCACTCAAGAAAATTGTTGAGGATACCGATCGCGACTTTTTCATGTCTGCCGATGAGGCAAAGAAGTATGGCATTGTTGATAAAGTGATTTCGGTGAAAAAAAGTAAATGACGTGAGAAACGTGACTTGTTACTTGTAATTCGTGGGGGCTTTGAAGCCCCCTTTTTATTGTTATTGCAGTACCTCATTGATCGCTTTCACACTCTCAAAACCCTCCCGTTTGCAGTATTCCACGATGCCATCAAGCACCTGTGATGGTATCCGGGGATCAATAAAGGTCCCGGTGCCGATCTGTACTGCCGAAGCACCTGCGAGAAGGTATTGGATTGCATCATCAGCAGTCATGATACCGCCCATGCCGATTACAGGTATTGATACCGCGCGTTTAACACGGTAAGTCATGGCGACTCCAACCGGCCTTATTGCCGGTCCGCTGAGTCCACCGGTTTTCATCTGAAGTACAGGAGTTTTTTTCTTTGTATCAATTACCATTCCGACAAGTGTGTTGATACATGAGACTGCATCAGCACCGCCATTTTGTGCTGCTTTTGCTATTACGGTAATGTCGGTAACATTTGGTGTCAGCTTTATGATAAGGGGACGTTTGGTGAGTGCTCTCAGGCGTGATGTAAGTTTTTCGACTTGTGACGGATCGGTACCGAAGGACATACCGCCACACTTGACATTTGGACATGAAATGTTGATCTCATATCCCCAGAGTGATTCACTTGATTCAAGCTTTTTTGTGACTTCAGCATACTCATCCTCGGTTGATCCTGCAACATTCGCGATAATCGCACAGGGAAGTTGGGCAAGGTGTGGAACTTTTTCGCTTATGAATTTGTCAACACCGACATTGGCAAGTCCTATGGAATTGATTATTCCTGATGGTGTCTCGACAATTCGTGGAATGTCATTACCTGGACGGGGCTTAATGGTTACTGCTTTTGTATAGATTGCACCGAGTCGTGATATGTCAATCAAGTCTTCGTATTCACTGCCATAGCCAAATGTTCCGGATGCAACCCCGACAGGGTTTGGGAGTAGTTTATTTCCAATGCGTACCGATAAATCCATGGTTCTGTCCTGATTGTTTTTAATGGTTAATTTTCAGATCTTAAAAATTGCATAGTCCGGTTAGTTGGTTTCTGGATTGCACGTTAAAAATAATTGCTCCAGAGCTTTACGGACTTGTTACCACAAAAGATCGTTGCTGTTAAATACAGGGCCCTCTTTACATGCACGGGCATACCCCGGTTCTGCTACCGTTTTTACGACACATCCCATACACGCACCAACACCGCATGCCATGATCTGTTCAACTGAAACTTCACAGGATGAACCGGTGCGAAGTGCAAGTTCGTGGCAGGCTTTGAGCATCGGGTGAGGTCCGCAGCAGTACACCGTATCACTATTTTGTATCGATTTTTCGGTCGTTTTCAAATAATCTGCTGTAGTCCCTTTAAAACCGGCACTGCCATCATCGGTACAGATCACGGGATCGATCATCCTGAAGGCGTCAAGGTCGGGAATGAAACTTTTTGTTCTGCATCCGAAAATGAATGAAAATGGCAGTTGTCTGCGTTTAAATTCTGATGCAAGAAACAGCATAGGACCAACGCCGATTCCACCGGCAACGAGAACCGGTTTACTTCCATTAGACGGGTTGGAAAATGGATTGCCGAGTGGTCCGATAAGATTGATTGTATCACCCTTTAGTTTTGCTGTAAGAAGCTCTGTTCCTCTGCCGCGTTTTTGATATATGATTGAGCATGTTGATAACTCCGGATTAAATCCTGAGAATGCAAAGGGGCGTCGCAGGAGCGGTGTTGTATCGTCTGTAATGCGAAGAGTTAGAAAATGTCCGGGGAGTACCGGTGTATCCTGATTCCAGGTCATTTCCAGATAGTAAAATGAGTCTGCAATTTTAATGTTTTGTAAAACTGTTACGTCAAATTGAAGCATATGTCTAATCCAGTCGTGGAATTTTTGCACTTTTACTAACAATAACCGTTTTCTGGTTTCAGATCCGAAGAACTTCATGCCAGACAATCATTAGAATGATACTGATGAATTATTTTCAGACAGGAATGAGAAATCAGGCTATCATTCTGTTTGAAGTCTAAAATACGTTAAATACATTAATCAGAAAAGGATAATTGATTGCTGTACAGCGGATGGATTTATGGATCTCCTGGAATCAATGATGCCGGATGTCAAGATACCCTGTTTATTTTATACAGTGTTGTTAATAATAAGAACCCAGTATAAACGTTATTTCATGCTGCTTCAGAATTTGTAAATAATAATACTGAAAAATCACAACAAATCTGCAAAAAGGGGCTTCCATTTAGAACGGTAAGGATTTATATTCAAAAAGAAAATCTATGATTGTAGATCTTATGAACCAACCAGTGTTATAGTATACAAACTTGCGTTTGATCTATAAAACAGGCTTACATAGAGTGCAGTGCAAAGTCAATAATTGGATTATTTCAAGAACTTCGGAGGATGGTCTATGAGTGCTCGTGCAGCAAAGCGGAGTGTCGTTTGTACACTTCATGTCCTTATGCTTTTTCTTGTTATGAACGTTTACTCTGATGAGGCGTTTAAGCAGCTTTTTATCGGTGGCAAATATGCTGATGCGTTAAAATATGCTGAAGACAAACTGCCGATTGCTGAGCGTGATGCTGCAACATGGGCAATGCTGGGTATCGCAAACGAAGATCAGGGCTTTGTTGAAAAAGCGCTTGCCTGTTATATGGTTGCAATGCGCAATGATGAAAAAAACTATGAGGCACAGCTTGGAGCTGCGCGTGTTTACAATAAGCTTAATCAGCCGGAGAGTGCAATGGCGATGGCAAAGAAAGCTATTGCAATAAAAGAAACCGGTGAAGCAAGCTGGGAATTTGCAAAAGCTGCTATCGCACTCAATAAAGCTGCTGATGCAAAATCTGCGCTTGAAAAAGTTGTTGAGACTGATAAGGCAAATATCGTTGCTGCGAAAGAACTTGGAATTATCCATTTCAATGCAAAGGATTACAAAAAAGCTATTCCTGCAATGCGCTCGGTTTACGACGCTAAAGCTGATGGTGAGCTTGCACTCAAACTCGGAAGAGCATATAAAAGTGTTAACGTTCCTGACAGTGCTGCGTTTTTCTTTAATGAGTCACTCAAAGATCCAAAATCTGCAAAGCCTGAAACATCAATTGATCTTGCACGCATTTATTATCAAACAGAAAAATTTGCTGAGGCTGCGAAGCAGTTCAGTGAAATTAATCAGGAAAAACTCTCGGCAGATGACCTTTACAAAACGGCTATAAGTATTGAAAAGTCAAGCCCTGATGATAAAGAAAAAGCGGCTAAATTCTATGAAGCAGCTATGGTCAAATATGGAACATCAACTTCGAAAGATGCTCTTAAAGCCAAAGAAATGGCAGGACGCTGGAAGCTTCAGAAAAGAGCATTCAAAGATGCTCTGGACATTTTTACCAGTATTCAGAAAGCTGATCCAAACGGCAAAACTGTTCCTGATATTTTTATCCTTCTTGCTGATGCAAACGATGGTCTTGGAGATCGCCTCAAAGCAATACAGATGCTCGAACGAGTAACAGCATCGAATAAAGACAATATTGATGCTTTTGCCCGCCTTGCAGAACTTTATACAAAAGAGAAGCAGGCCGATAAAGCACAGGCGATTTACGAAAAACTGATTACCGTACAGCCAAATAATCCAAAGGTGTACCTTGCACTTGGTGAAAATGCATTTAAAGCTAAAAAATACGAAGATGCGCTCCGTCACTTCCAGAAGAGCTTTACTCTTGATCAGACCCCCCGTGCAGCAGAAGGCATGATGCAATCTGCGTGGGAACTCAAGCGGTACGATCTGGCTCAGGATGCTGCTGAAACAGCGCTTCATAAAGATCCGAAACTTCGTGAACCTCAGGTTACACTGGCAAAAATTCATATTATCAATAGTAACTGGCCAGCCGCAATTCAGGTTATTGAGGGGCTTGTAAAACTGGAACCCAACAACAAGACGTTCTGGGAAAAACTTGCATCCTGTTATGAAAAATCAAATAATCCTGACAAGCTTGCTGAGGCAGATAAGGCAATTATTAATCTTGATAAGAAAGATGTTACATCACGTACACGGTATGCAAAGTATGCATTGTCAAAGGGTGACGATAAAACAGCACTTGCAACATACAAAGAACTTGCAGTACTGACACCATCAAATGCTGATGTATTCAAGAATCTCTATGAAATCTCGGTAAAACTGGGAAATCGGGACGATGCTGTAACCTATCTTAAGAAGTATACAGCAATTAAACCTCAGGACGCTGCGGCATCAAAAACGCTTGGTGATATACTTTTTGATAAAAAAGACAGTACTGGTGCACTTACAGCGTATCAGGCTGCGCTTACAGCCGATCCGGGAATCAAAGGACTGTACAAAAAGTACGCAGTTCTTATGATGTCACGTAAGGGTCAGGAGAAGGAACTTCTCACGGTACTTTCTAACGCTGTAAAAGCAGGAGAAGCTGATGAAGAGATCTACTCGACACTTGGAGAAATTCATCAGAACAATAAAGCGTATCCTCAGGCGATTGAGATGTACACTAAAGCACTTCAACTGAAACCTCAGAATTTCGAAGCGCTTGCATCACTGGCATTTTGTCAGGAAAAAGCAGGAAAAATTTCTGATGCGATTATCTCGTATGAGCAGGCTGTTGCAATGAGTGGCACTGCTGTAAAGGAGATGAAGGCGCTTGGTGACCTGTACTGGCAGCAGAATAAGAAAGATCAGGCTGTTGGTGCTTATAAAAAATATGTTGAGAAAGCGCCAACAGATGCAAAGACAATAAGAACAATTGGTGATTTTGAATACGACAAAAAGAACTATCCTGAAGCAGTTAAATACTACGGAATGGTAACAGGTGCAGATTCAAAAACGGCTGATTTCATGCTCCGGTATGGTGATGCAGTGTATCAGACCAATGATCTTAAAAAAGCTACAGAGATTTTTAAAGCGATCGCTGCTGCGAATCCAAAGAATCCGGAGCCTTATAAAACATTATATGAGATTGCAAAGAAAGATAGTAATAACGCTGCTGCTGCGGAATATCTCAAGCAGTATACAGCATTAAAGCCAAATGATGCTGCTGCATTAAAACTTCTTGGTGACAACTACTATGAGTTGAAAAACAATCAGGGAGCGCTTACTGCATATCGTGCGGTGCTTAAAAGTGATTCGACTGCAAAAGGTTTCCACAAGCGTTATGTTGAACTTGTAAATCAGAGTGGCACCCCTGATGAAAAAATCAAAGCGCTGAGTGGTGCGGTTGCTGCCGGTGAGGCTGAACCGCAGATGTATTCACAGCTTGGTAATCTTTACAAGGCTGCAGGTAATTGTCAGAAAGCGATACCGAATATCGAGAAGGCATCTCAGGCTGATCCAAAGGCTACTGATCTGTTGCTTTCACTCGCAGAGTGTCAGGTTAAGACTGGTGCTATAGATAAGGCTATTCTGAATTATGAGCAGGCACTCGCCATGATGCCAAATGCTGTAAAAGAACATAAAGCACTTGGAGATCTCTATACGCAGCAGAAGAAAACGGAGCCGGCAATCCGTTCATATAAGAAATATCTGGAACTTACAACTGATAACAGTATTGCAAAGCTTGTTGCAGAGAACTCCCTTGCAGCAAAGAATTACACTGATGCAATAAAATATTTCGGTATGATAACCGGAGAAGATGCCAAATCAGTTCCGATGCTTACCGCATACGGTAAAGCATGTCTAGAGGGGCAGAATAATGAAAAGGCAATTGAAATCTATCGCAAACTTGCCACATTAACACCTCAGAATCCGGATGTGTTCAGGGCTCTGTATGACTTGTCAATGAGGGCCGGCTCAAAAGATGATGCATTGCAGTACCTGAAGTCTTATACTGCATTACGTAGTGGTGATGCTGGTGCGCAGAAAACGCTTGGTGATATGCTGTACGATAGAAAAGATAATGCCGCTGCACTTAATGCATACCGTGCCGCACTTAAGACAGATCCTGCAATTAAAGGAATTCATGCCCGTTATGCCGAACTGCTTATGGCAAGTGGTGGTAAAGACGAGGAAATGGTTGTTGCTCTCAATGGTGCGATTGCATCCGGTGAAGCAGATGTCAAGATGTACACACGTCTTGGTGATATCTATACTAAACGTGCAGAAGCAATTCAGCCTACTAAAAAGACCCCGAATGTCACTGTTCAAAAACAGGAAGGCTATGCTAACGCATGCAAAATGTATGAGAAGGCTTCTCAGCTTGATCCTAAAGATAATGTATTACTTTCAAAACTGGCGGATTGTCAGGCAAACGCAGGGAATGCCAACGCAGCGATACTCTCATACGAACAGGCTGTTGCAATGAACGCATCTGCAAGCAGAGAGTATAAAGTACTTGGTGATCTTTATGTATCACAGAATAAAAATGATCCTGCAATCAAGAATTACAAGAAATATCTTGAAAAGAATAGTGATAATGTTCTTGCCCGCAAGGTCGGAGATTTTTCATTTCAGCAGAAGAATTATGCCGATGCAGTCAAGTATTACGGAATGGTTTCCGGTGCTGATGCAGCGAGTGCAGGCGTGCTCAAACCGTATGGAGAGTCTGCGTATCAGTTAAAAGATGATATGCGTGCATACCAGATCTATCGTCAGCTTTCTACATTGTTACCTAATGATGCCACTGTGTTCCAGAGACTTTATGAACTTGCAGGTCGTGCCGGTACAAAAGATGAAACGCTTACGTATTTAAAAAAGTATACAACACTGAAATCTAATGATGCCACAGCTCAGAAGACTCTTGGAGACATGCTTTATGAGCGTAAGGATAATGCAGGTGCACTTAATGCATATCGTACTGCACTGAAAGCAGATCCGGCAATCAAAGGAATATTTGCACGTTTTGCCGAGTTGTTAATGAACAACGGCGGTACCGAAGCTGAAATCACAACGGTGCTTAATAGTGCTATTGCTGCGAATGAAGCTGATGTAAAAATGTATGTTCGTCTTGGAGATATTTATGTGAAGCAGTCAAATTTTGTCAAGGCTGGCCAGATGTACGAAAAAGCATCACAGCTTGATCCAAAGAATGCTGCTCTTTTAACAAGCCTTGGAGAAACTCAGGCAAAAGCAGGAAACGCAAGTGCTGCAATTATGACCTATGAGCAGGCTATCGCGATGAATCCGGCTGCTAACAAGGAGTATAGAGCGCTTGGCGATCTGTATACACAGCAGAAACGAACTGAGTCTGCAGTAACCAATTATAAAAAATACCTTGAAAAAAGTAAGGATGATCAAATCGCAAAGCTCGTCGGTGAGGCGGCGTATAACGCAAAGAATTATCCGGAGGCAGTCAGATATCTCGGTATGATCAGCGGTACTGAAGGTTCAAATGTAAAATACCTTCAGATGTATGGTGATGCATGTTATCAGAATAAAGACGATCTCAAGGCATTTCAGGTATATAAGCAGCTTGCTGCAGTTACACCAACAGATGCTTCTGTATACAAAAAACTCTATGAACTTGCAGGTCGTGTAGGGACAAAAGAAGAGGTTTCACTCTACCTTAAAAAATATACAGCTCTGAATACCACAGATGCATCTGCACTTAAAATGCTGGGTGATATGCTCTATGATAATAAAGATCTCACGGGATCACTTAGTGCATACCGGGCAGCCTTGAAAGCAGATCCGTCAATTAAAGGAATTTACTCCCGTTATACAGAGCTGCTGTTGAAAAACAAGGGCACAGAAGCAGAGATTGTTACTGCATTTAATGGTGCAATCGGTGCTGGTGAAGCAGACGTATCCATGTACAAGCAGCTTGGTGAAATATATTATAAACAGAAAAATTTTGTGAAAGCAGCTCAAATGTACGAAAAAGCATCACAGATTGACAAGAAAGATGCGACGCTGCTGACATTACTTGCGGATTGTCAGGCAAAAGCAGGAAATGCAAGTGCGGCAATTCTTACGTATGAGCAGGCTATCGCGATGAATCCGGCTGCAAGCAAAGAATACAAATCACTTGGTGATATGTATATGCAGCAGAAGCGTGAAGATGCTGCGATCAAAAATTACAAGAAATACCTGGAGAAAAATGCAGATAATAATCTTGCCAGGCAGATTGGTGCTTTCTCAATGAAGGAAAAGAACTATCCTGAAGCAGTCCGGTATTATGGTCTTGTAACTGGTGCTGATGCAACGTCGGTTGATTTTCTTAAAGCATATGCTGAAGCAAGTTACGCTGCAAAAGATGATTTCAAATCATATCAAATCTATAAGCAGCTGGCTCAGCAGACTCCAAATGATGCTTCGGTATATAAAAAACTGTCTGAAATTTCTAAACGTGCAGGTACTAAGGATGAGGTGTTGCTATATCTTAAAAAGTACACATCCCTTGTACCAAATGATGCAGCTGCTCAGAAACAGCTCGGTGATATGCTCTATGAAAAGAAAGATGGTCCGGGGGCGATTGCAGCCTATCGTGCAGTAATCAAAGCAGACCCTGCAGCAAAAGGTTTCTATGCAAAGTATGCTGAGCTTGTAATGGCAAGCGGTAACGATTCAGAGATTGTTACCGCTCTTTCAGGTGCAATTGCAGCAGGTGAAGCAGATGTCAAGATGTATACCCGTCTCGGTGATATTTATGTCAAACGTGCAGAGACAATAATTGTTAATAAAAAGAATCCGAAAACAGCGGTTCAAAAGCAGGAAAATTATGATAAAGCATGCAAAATGTTCGAGAAGGCATCACAGCTTGATCCTAAAAACAATGTACTGATTACCAAACTGGCTGAGTCTCAGGTAAAAGCTGGAAATGCCAGCGCTGCTATTTTGACTTATGAACAGGCGATTGCCATGAATCCGACAGCAAGTGCTGAATATAAAGCTCTTGGTGATCTTTATATGAAACAGTCAAAAACTGATCAGGCGGTAAAGGCATACAAAAAGTACCTTGAAAAGAATGCTGATAATACCATTGCAAAACTGATCGGTAGTCACAGTTTCAAACAGAACAATTATCCTGAGGCTGTCAGGTATCTGGCACTGGTAACCGGTGCTGATGCTGCCACAAAGGAACATCTTAAGCTCTATGGGGAAGCATGTTATCTTGCAAAAGATGATTTCAGGGCATATCAGATACTTAAACAATTGTCAACCTTAACTCCAAATGATCCTGATGTGTTTGAGAAACTCTATGACGTTGCAGGCAGAGCAGGAACAAAGGATGAGGTGCTGACCTATCTCAAGAAACTTCTTACGCTCAAACCAAATAATGCAAAGGGACAGAGAACACTTGGGGACATGCTGTTTGAAACAAAGGATAATGCCGGTGCGCTCAATGCATATCGGGCTGCCCTTAAAGCGGATCCAAAAATTACCGGTATTTACAAACGGTATGCAACACTGGTAATGAGCAGCGGTGATGATATCGAGAAGGTAAAGGCGCTTGAGGGTGCAATTGCTGCAAATGAAGCGGATGCATCAATGCTTGCAACACTTGCCGGGATCTACAAAAAGCAGAATCAGCTTGTCAAGGCAATCGATCTTTACAATAAAGCATCAAAGGCAGATCCGAAAAATATTCAGCTTTTGTCAGAGCTTGCAGAAAGTCAGATGAAGAATGGAAACATTGCTGAAGCGACTATGACCTATGAACAGGTTGTCGTCGTAAATCCGGCAGCAAGCAAAGAATACAAGATGCTTGGCGATCTTTATGTAAAACAGAACAAGATGGAGCCGGCGGTAAAATCCTATAAGAAGTATCTCGAAAAGAATGCTTCAGACAATGCGATTGCAATGGTTGTTGGAGAAGATGCATACAAAGCAAAGAATTATCCTGAGGCACTGCGTTATTTTGGCATGATTACTGGTAATGATGCAAAGAAGACGGAGATTCTTCAAATGTATGCTGATGCAGCGTATCAGGCACAGGATAATCCTAAAGCACTGCGTGTGTATCAGGAACTTTCTACGCTTACACCAAAAGATCCTGTTGTGTTCAAGCGTCTCTATGAGATCAGTCTCAAAGCAGGTGCGTCTGAGCAGGCGCTTGTCAACCTTAAAAAATATGTAGTACTCAAACCCGATGATGCGGATGCACAGGCTAAGCTTGGTGACCTTCTCTACGATCGTAAAGATGATCAGAATGCGCTTGTTGCCTATAGAAATGCAATTAAGGCTAATCCATCAATTAAGGGTGTATACAAAAAATTTGTTGAGCTTTCAATGCGCTATGGAACACCGGATGACAAGGCTAAAGTGCTCAGTGCTGCAATAGCTGCGGGTGAAGGCGATTCAAGGATGTACGTACAGCTTGGTGATATCTATAAAGCTGCCGGTAAGTATCAGAATGCAATTCCAGTTTACGAAAAGGCATCACAGCTTGATCCGAAGAATGGCGCGATTCTCAGTTCTCTCGCGTTGTGTCAGTTGAAAACAGGTAATCTAAGTCAGGCTTCTATTACCTATGAACAGGCTATTGCGATGAATCCCAACGCAAATAAGGAATACAAACAGCTTGGTGATCTTTACATGCAGCAGAAAAAGACATCATCGGCGATTTCTGCTTACAAGCGGTACCTCGAAAAGGGTAATGCTGACGCTGAAATTGCACTTATTGTTGCAAGAAATGCCTACAATGCAAAGAATTATCCGGAGGCGTTCAAATTCTTCGCATATGCAAAGAGTAATACTACTGCGGAATATCATTTACAATATGGATTGTCTGCAGTTGAAGTTAAAGATTACAAAGTGGCGATATCTGAACTTGAAAAGATCAGAAGTACAAAAGCTGTCGTTCAATCACGTGATGTAGCCTACAAAGCCCTTGCGCTTGCTTATGAAAAGAGTGGTGATATTAAAACTGCGGCTGAAGTCCTTAATGCGTATGTACGACTGCCTGGTGTAAAAGACCCTGACGCTGCGTATCAGCGTGCCGTTGTTTACGAGACAATTAATGCTGCTCAGGCCGTTACGATGTACGAAGAAAATACCGTAAATTATCCGAAGGACTACAGAAACTTTCAGAAGCTTGGTATCTATTATGCACGCCAGCCAAACGCTACGGTAAAAGCAACCAAAGCTCTTGAGAAGTGCGTACAGCTCGTTGATACAATCGGACTTGTCTGGCTCGAACTCGGTACACTGTATGGGAAACAGTCACGTGAGCAGGATATGCTCAATGCGTATCGTAAGTTCATTGAAGTGGATCCTACTAACGCTGAAGCATGTGCAAGAATCGGTGAAATTCTTCTGACAAGAAAGATGACTGATGATGCGATGGTGTTCCTTGAAATGGCAAACTCACTAAAGGAAAACGATCCAAAGATCATGACACTTCTTGCTCGCGGTTATATCATGACAAAACGCAAGTCTGAAGCTGCAAAACTGCTTGAGAAAGTTGTTAAGTTGTCAAAGGGTGATATTGATGATGATCTCAGGAGAGTTCTTGCTGATGTGTATATGGAATCAGGTGATTTTGATAAAGCTGCAAATGAGTATAAGGCATTACTTGCTAAGAAAAAGACAAACGCAATTTTAAGTAAGTATGCAGAGGCACTTATCGGTATGGGAAAACTCTCTGATGCAGCAAAAGCAGTTGAAGAGGTTAAAGCAAGTGAACCTGAAAATATTGATGCACACATGGCACTGGGTAAGATTAAGGTTGCTCAGAAGAAGTATGATGAAGCAATTGAGACATACAAAGAGATATTGTATATCAACCAGAATTATGCACCGGCACTGTGCGAACGTGCAAATGTTTATATGATTCAGGGTAAGTATGAATGGGCAAAAACATTCTATACCCGTACACTGAAAGCTGATCCAAGAAATGCAATTGCACATCTTGGCCTTGCACGAATTGCAAAGAATGAAAAGGACTATGCTGGGTACACAGATCATCTTGAGAAAGCAAGAAAGCTCGATCCGAATAATAAAGATATTCTGGATGAGTTAAAATCTGTAAAGCGCTGATAGTTTAAAGTATTGCTACAAAATTAAAAAGGGCCTGATCAGTAATTACTGATCAGGCCCTTTTTAATTATCAGGAGCAGATGGTGCCAGGTGGGGCATGGCGGACACCCGCAAGGGGAGGCCGTACGGTGGGTTTGCGATGTTGGTTTTGTGTGTCAAGTTTACGTAATGCCACAAGGGGTGATAATAAAAAAATATACAGAGATTAGTTACGCCCTTGACAGTTCCTTAAATCCGTTTGTGCTTACCGGAATTGATACTCCGTTTTTGAGAATTGCTTTATACGAATCTTTGCCGGTGCTTTCAAGCTTTGAGAGATAATTAATGTTCAGAATATATGAACGGTGTATACGGTAAAATTGTGACTTGTCAAGAATCGATTCAAGAAAGGAAATCCTGTCCTGTTTGAGATACATCCGTTTCTCTGTTACGATACCGATATAATCGTCCTCAGCTTTTATATAGACTATTTCGTTAACCGGGATGATAAAAATCTCAGGTCCATCCTTGACAAGTATTCGTGACAGCGGTGCTGCAAGCGTTTTTTGACCGTCAAGAAACGGGTTGTAGTCTTTTTTCTGACGTGTCCCGGTTTTAATAAATTTGTCAATCGCTTTTTGTAGTCGTTCGCGTGAAACAGGTTTAAGGACATAATCGATTGCAGACGTTTCAAATGCCTTAAGCGCATGTTCATCATAGGCGGTAACAAAAACGACCGGCGGTGCCTGTTCACCTAAAAGTTCGAGAACATCAAACCCGTTTAATCGTGGCATATTGATATCAAGAAACAGCAAATCCGGTTTATGTTCCTGTACCGCAGCGATAGTTTCAAACCCGTCATTACAAAGTGCCTTAACAGAGATCGATTGATTTTCAGAGAGCAGCATTTTCAATGTTTCACGGTTATGCTCTTCATCATCTGCGATAAGTACTTTAATCGGAATCACGTGTTCTCCTTTTGTAATGGAATGGTAATGGTGGCAATGAACCGGGTATCGTTTTTTTGGGTCAGGATTTTTCCTGAAGCACCATAAGAAGTGTATAAGCGTTTGGTGAGCGTTTCTATACCGGTCCCGCTTTTTCTGTTCTGTACAATGGTACTGTGTACACTATTTGTTACTGTAATAGCGATATTGTTATCGGACAATGTTGCGGTAACTGTTATATATCCCTTTTGATCAGACGATTCGATACCATGTTTAATGGCATTTTCAATAAGCGGCTGTAGTATAAACGGAATGCATTGATAGTCGTTACACCGGGTATCAATATCCCAGTCGACAGAAAAAGAATCACTACGGCGGAGTAGTTCAACTGCAGTGTAGTTTTTTGCATGGGTGATCTCTTCTGCAATCGTGACCGTGGTTTTCCTGCTGAACTGCACACTATACAAAAGAAATTCAGAAAGATACGACAGTGCTGCAGATGCTTTGGCAGGCGACAGAGTAATAAGTGATTGCAGCATTGATAAACTGTTAAAGAGAAAATGCGGGTGTATAGTGTTTTTGAGCGCTTTCAATTCCGCTTCTGCAAGCTGCAGTTTGTTGTGCAGGAGTTCTTCCGAAGCAATCCGGTTTTGCTCAACGAAGAGGATTATATAGTGTACAAGGATAAAGATTATCATGACAAGCGCTACTGATGGCATCACAAATGGAAGTGCACCTGAAAACAGTCCTGTACTGAACACAAGGGGAAACAAAATCCGTAGTATCGATGCATAAATATACCATAATGTAAACCAGAGTGCCGTTGACAGCAGCATATATAGAAACTGAACTGATATCACCCTGTAAATATTCGACCAGTTTGCAGGGAAAAAACGGCAGACAAAACGTCCTGTTATTGACAGGATGATGCACGCTGGCAGCGTCGGAAGAATCAATAGTAGCGTTGACAGCAGGGGGGCGTTGCTGGAGAGAGAATAAACAAGCGCACTAAACGTTCCTGCAATAATCCATACGATACATGCAGGAAGAATGAATCTCCATGACATATAAAAGGATTCAGCAATCAATTTTTTACCTCAATACCGGCAAGGGTAATTGATCCCCGGATAAGCAGCTTTTTTGAAGGTGACGGAACGGTTCTTGCATTATTCTCGAATACACCGAGTACAGGATTTCCCACATAGGAGACACTCCATGTTTCGGGGATACGTATCTCAATACCGCCAAGCAGGACATTGACATCAATGGTGATCATATCAGATTCAAAGTTTGCTCTTGTAAAATCGATTTCACATCCACCAAGAGAAACCGATATGTAGCCGTCTTTAAGTGCCTGACTGCTGAATGAATAATTACCACCACTGAGGACAAGTGAAATTGCTATAGTATCATCACTTGTTGCTTTACTATTGTTATGCATGAAGTCATCGCTGCTGCAATGTACGAATGCAGTGTGATACTTGCTGTCAGATTTGAAAAACGGACGCAGCATTATTTTTACACCAATGATAATCGGTATTAACGGCCACATCTTGTGGATCGGTACAGAAATCAGGTTAAGATAATTCGCCTGAAAAATTGCACCGGTAAGGATCAATACCGGTCCCCAGAAATAACTGTTTGATGAGCATGGGAAGATGAGTTTATAGGTACCCACAGCGATGAGTATAAGCGGCCAGAAGTGATGAAGATCAATGTCATAGGGTATGAATCCGAGAGATTTTGCAAGAAGGAAAAGCCCGATGGCTATAATTATAGCTCCGGTAATAAACGATCGCGGAAAACTGCTCCAACCGCCGTGATGTGTACTCATGATTTACTCCTTTAAAAAAATAATCAAATCAATATGTAGCTGCGCTATGCATTATGTTTAAAATATACGACCAGGTAATTGATGCGAAAACAGATAATCGGTAAAACAGGTGTTGTTACCGGTGGATGATCGTTTTCACCCTGATCTGTCCCTTCCATTTCCATTCAAGTTATGAATTGGCATACCCCTGTTGACTGTGAATGCTGCTATCAGTGTTTTTTCAATCCGATGATGTCTGATTGTTCAGCGCTTCAAAAAAATTGAAATTGTACTGGTTGCAGAAAAATAGAGGCTCAAATGACTATGCCGGTTTTTGGGATGGGACCAACGTAGGCTCGGGCACGTATCTGATGGTCACAACGCTGGTTGCAATTGATTTACAGGCAATTCAGTTGCAACTGTCAGGTTGTACAGGATTGGAGATGTTTACTTGCTGTCCACAGCATTCTTTTTCCTGCATTGGTCGCACAGGTCGATAGCGACACCCTCAACATCCCAGCGTGCACGGGCTTCAATTGTGTCTGCTGCACTGAAATGAGCTTCCGATGGATACCAGGGTATAAGACGACCTATGTCAGGTTTATCATTCTCGTTGTAGTCGTCAAAGTAGGAAAGTGATCCTTTTCCGGCCTGAAGCGAGTCGAACCTGAAACTGCCTGCACTATCTTTGGTACTATATGATGTCATACTATTGAATAGTTTGAATATCCATTTTCTGTGTACATTTTTGTCAAGACACGATGCTGACCCCTGAAGGCTGATCGCGATACTGTCTGCCTGAAGTGTTCTGAACATGATAACCGCAGCAGTATCGGTTGAGTCTTTTGCTTTAAGCTGGTTTCCGGCAATGTCAGTACCGGTATTTTGCATTATGACAAGTTGATATTTCCGGTCAGGTTGCAATCTGCGTTTCAGAGAAAAGAATGTTGTGTCGCTGTAACCCGGTGATGGCTTCATGTAAAGTGAATCGCTTCCTGTTGAATCAATCAATGCAACAGGGGAATTTATGACAACCGGTTTACTCCAGATAATGTGCAATTTCGGTTCAAGGTCTGAAACTGATCCTGCTGCCGGGAACATTGCACGGGCAAACGGCTTTGTCGTATCGTCCGCAGAAATCCCGTTGAATTTCAGAGTGTCAATGATTGTTTTTCCGGTGGGTGCAATAACCTTACAGACAAGATTGTAAGGAGCTAACGACATCGGTGTGCGAAGTCTCAGGGTAAATATTTTTGCGTTTGGCAGTGGAATGTATGTTCCGGCTGTCGTTACGGATGGCGTATCGATTCTGTAAATATAACATGATGGATTACTATAGCCGCTTCGGGGATCGAGTGGGATGTTCCAGTCGCCGGTAAGTATTGTCGAACTTTGAGGTTTGACATTTGATAATCTGAGCGTTGTCGTGTCATACGATGACGGAAACAGAAATACTGATTGCTCTTTTGTCGATATCATCAATAAAGAATCAGGCGTGCTGTAGATGGGTTCCTTTGATGGCTGAATACGGTTGTCGCTGTTTTGATCCAGAAATGCAATTGTGTAGTACCACCCTTTTTTAATACTTTTAAACTCAAAATATCCGGAGCTGTCTGTTTGTGTCAGATAGTCAGGGGTTCCGGTAAACATACTGTCAGGGTGCAGATGCTCTTTGTTGAAAAGCACTACTTTAGGCTGAAGATATTTTTTTGATGGATCGATAATGCATCCGGCAAGTGTTCCACTGTCAAGTACTGGGCCGGTTGAGAACGTGATACTCAATGGTGAGAGAATCGGATTATTATGTAAATCCAGAAGTTGTGTGGTAATTGAGATATGATAGGTGGTGGAATCGTCAAATCCTTTAAGTGGAATTATGTCAAGTTTGTTGCGGCTGACAACTGTTTTTATATTTACAGGAGGATAGATAGAGACGCCTTTGTCTGATTTTCTGGAGATCCATTCCGAAAAAGCAATGGTGATTCGTTCTTTAGGATTGACATTTACAGATCCGTCTGCGGGAGACATTGCCACAATTGTCGGGCTGGTTTTATCATCAGGTCCGCCACCCGGTGCACTTTGATGCGCACAGGATGCGAAAAGGATACATACGGCGATTGCAAGCTGTTTAATAGGTTGTTTTTTCATGAACTAAAAATAGTTCCTTCACAGGTTAACTATCAAGAATAACCTTACCAGTGAAAGTGTTAATATGATGAAAAACAGCATAAAGTAGTGATTTTTAATCGGCACCGAACTATTTTAATTCATGGAATTACACTGTAGAGGATTTTCGATTGGTGATATTTCACTGCCTGTAACTCTCAGTTGCGACTTTCATGGTTACACAGGAATCGTAGTTAAACAATTCAATGGGAAAAGGATTATTTATGGATACTGTTGATTTTACTATTCAGAATCTCGGGGTTGCATCAATCAGGACACCGATTATTCTATCAAACAAAGTAAAAGATTATGTTGCCGGATATGTAAGTGATAATGACATGATTATCAATGATGTAACCAGGGTTCCGGGAACGAATCAAGTTTATACAAAGAAGAATCTTTTAGAAAAAGCCGGCCCACGGGATATGATTTATTTTGATCCTGTCAAGGTTCACGCTGCAATCGTTACCTGTGGCGGGCTATGTCCTGGTTTAAACAATGTTATCAGATCTGTAGTTATGTCTTTGTGGCATGTTTACGGTGTGAGAGTAATTTCCGGTATACGAAATGGATACCGGGGTTTTCTGCCTGAATCGAATTTGCCGGTTATTGAACTTAATCCGGATGTTGTCAGTGACATCCATAAGGATGGCGGATCAATTCTTGGTTCATCACGTGGGATGGGGGAGCGGGTTACCGAAATCGTAGATAGCCTTGAGCGTATGAATGTTTCGATACTTTTCTCTATTGGCGGTGATGGTACGCAGAAGGGATCACTTAGCATTAGTGAAGAAATATCGAAACGTGGTCTGAAAATCAGCGTGATTGGAATTCCAAAGACAATTGATAATGATCTCTGTTTCATTCAGAGGTCATTTGGATTTGAGACTGCTGTTTCAAAAGCTGTTGAAGCGGTAAGTTGTGCGCATACTGAAGCCCGGTGTGCAATTAATGGTATAAGCATAGTAAAGCTGATGGGAAGAGAAAGCGGATTTATTGCCGCACATACGTCAATTGCTTCCAATGATGTAAATTTCACACTGATTCCAGAATTGCCGTTTGATCTTGATGGGCCAAACGGGTTGCTTGTCCATCTTAAGAACCGGGTGCTGAGAAGAAAACACGCTGTTATCGTTGTAGCCGAAGGAGCCGGGCAGGAACATTTGTCGAATGATAACGCCGGGAAGGATGCATCTGGTAATACACTGCTTGGTGATATTGGATTGTATCTTAAAGATAGAGTATCAAAATATTTCAAGAGTGAAAAAATCGATGCAAATATTCGATATATTGATCCAAGCTATATTATTCGAAGCACTGCTGCAGATCCAGGTGATTCAATTTACTGCACCCGGCTCGGGACCAATGCTGTGCATGCTGCGATGGCTGGTAAAACCAACATGCTTGTGAGCCTGATCAATAATACCTTTGTTCACGTACCAATCCAGCTCGCAGTGGAAAAACGAAACACGATAGATCCGGAAGGTGAGTTGTGGCGTGATGTTATCCAGGCAACCGGTCAGCCGCCGCTTATGAAAAACGTATAATTGCTTTTGTAAATAAAAAAGGCTCACATTACTGAGTCTTTTTATTTACATGTGATATAATATGTATCCATACAACCAAGCCACCGGATCGGCTATCTGTGGGTTATTGGTTGAATCCTGTTTCAATTACCACTTCACTCCGGGAACCGGATTCTCACCATCCCATGAACGGATTAGCTTTCCGATACGTTCCCAGCGAATTTTCATCGGAAGCATATAGTATGGTGTTGTTTCGTTAAGTGAAAAGTACAGTATGAATGCTTTTGCCTTGACATAGTTGTAGTTGACATAGCCCCAGTAGCGGGAGTCAAGTGAGTTGTCCCGATTGTCACCCATCATGAAGTAGTTATCGTACCTGACTTTATAGCTGTCAAGTTGTTTTCCATCGAGAAACAGGGCGTATTTAAAGGTCGGGTCTGAATCCGGGAACTGACTGGCAATCTGGTATTTTAAGACTTTGTCAAGTTCTGTCCAGTTGTCAATGTTGTTGAGGTTGAAGAAAACTTTTTTGCCTTTGATTTGTCCAATAACGATGTTGTTTTCATGGAGAGTGTTCATTGTTATAGGAATACCGGCGTTTGAGTTGGGGAATGAAACATTATTGGAAAATTTACCATTCAGGTAAAGCTGGTATTGAGCCGTGACTTTTTTTGTCGGATTTTCCTGATGTACCAGGTGCTTGAGGAACAGAAATTCCCGCAGTTCAAGTTCTGACGGCTTGAACGAATCACCTTTTTTAGGAATATAGAGGGGCTTGTAAAATTTGGTATCGGGATTTCGAAGTGTTGGAATAAATCTGCCCTTTGGCGGAAGTTGCAACACATTTCCATCGACGATACATACTGTATCTCTGAGTTCAACCGTGGATCCAGGTCCGGCAATACAGCGTTTAATATAATCCTTACTATCATTTCCGGGGTATTTAAATATTACAACATCACCGGGTTTTGGTTTCTGAACTGCAGGGAGTCGCTGATTAATACCAAGTTCTCTTGAGTAGGGAATAAACGGCGCACCATAGACAAATTTCAGACCCAGAAGGAAATCGCCCACAAGCAGGCTGTTTTCCATAGATCCGGTAGGGATCTTGAATGCCTGAATGACATAGACAATTGCAATGAGCGCCATAATAAGTGCGCTTCCCATTTCCTTCATAAAGTGGAACATGCCTGCCTGCTCTGAACGTCGTCCTGACTGCTGTTCTTTAGACAATGAATCCTCCGGTTCCGGTGTAAATAACCATATATTCGAGATGGTTCTCAGAATATTTTTAAAGACTATGTAAAATAAGTTATGCTTCATCAGGATGGAAGACTGAAAATTACCGGTACAAGAGAGTTATTTTCCGGAGAATTATGGTTTTACCGTGGTGGAAATGGTCCCGTTTTGGTGTGTGCTAATTGCCGATAGTATTGTTTATTTTAATACCGGTGATCAGTATCGCTTATGGTGATATAGTTCTGCATACAGGTACTGGTGTATATAAGCAATTTATGAAGTTAGACAGAACCGAGTGTTAAAAAGTATCAATTCAATAACTTGGCAGAATTGACCGATGAGGTAACAGAAAAGTATCAAGTATCGATGAACTGAAAAACGAATTAAATCTACTAAACAGACGAGAATATTGTTTTGAACATAAAACTCATGAGTTGTTAAACAATAAAAATCACAGTATAAGTTGTAACGGGATTACAGGGTTATGAGGAAATTGCTATCAGCACTTTTGTTTGGATTTTCCGCAGCAACATGCGCCTTTACGAGTGAAAACGCTGAACGTGTTGATTCATTATGTACTACGTATCGGGCACCATATTCCCTTAAGGTAAATGGTTTGGCCATGGAGATACAATTTGCTGAAAATAAAAAAGTATTGTCGATGATACTTTCGGATCGCGCAGGCAATGTTCTTTTCAGTAAAGATACTGTTGTGCTTGATCATATGAATTCAATTTCAATTCCCCTGGCTGATACAGGTAATCCCATGACACTTGATATCCGTTGTGCTGCCTATACAGGTAAGTCGTTTATTCCCGGTAATAAAAAATAACATCCAGTCGTACCCGTTTCAGGTGTACGACAACCCATCATGATCTTCCGGCAGCTTATCGGGCTGTTTCTTTTGTATTATCTGGTACCGACACTCATGTGGCTAATCGGATTGTGCTGTTTTCCCTGACAGATACTATTCTTTGAATGCATAAATGAAATTCATGATCATTTTTACTGCAGCAAGCAGGTCAATTGACGTTGTGTTAATTGCTATATCATAATTACCGGTATCCGACCAGTCTTTACCTGTAAATGTTTTATAATAGTTTTTTCGATCTTTATCACTCTGTAGTACCATTGTTTTGGCTTCTTCATAAGAAAGATTTCTCAATTTTTTGATTCTATCAATACGGAAATCCTTGTCTGCATAGAGAAATACCCTGATATGGTGCGCACAATCTTTAAGCACATGAAATCCACATCTCCCGATAATGACTGCAGACCGGATTTCAGCGATTTTTCTTATTATCATCGATTCAATTTCAAATAGTTCCCAATCTGTGGGGCCGACTATTTGAGGCGGAAGATAAACATCCTGGTAGCCGTTGATGTTGACATAGAAAGAGTCCCAGAAGGAGCGGAGCTTTTCATCAAGCGAGTCGATTTTGTTTTCCGGTAACTTGAAATATTTTGCCGCTTCACGGACAATCTCTCTGTCAACGTACGAAATTCCAAGTTCTCTGGCAAGAGCGCGGCCTATAAAAGATCCCCCACTACCCGGTTCCCGACTTATGGTGATAACTGTTTTTTTATCCTTGTCCATAAGGTTATCCTCCTTAAAATGTGTGCATCCGGATATTCCTCGCAGAGGGCACGTTTTCCGGTTAATTACTGCCATTTAATTGTACCATAGAATATCGCAGCTGAGAAATGTTCTCTATATAAATTATATCAGGTATTCCCGGTGAATTGAAAAAAATAGTGATGTTATTAACATCCTTTTAGTCAAATTAATCTGATTGCGAAATCAATATTCAAACGAACATCCGGAAGTTGTCGCTTCGATTTTACCTAACATATTGATTTTTAATAAAACAGGCAAAAAAAGACCGTTTTTGCAGGGAAAATACTGTCAGAATTTGCTTATTTAGGGAAATAGCGTGTAGTGCAGATGTATTGTTAGCTCTTATCAATGTATTAAGATTACACTGTGTTTTCAACGGTAAATCAGCCTGATTTTACAGAGTTTTCTGGTTGTTTTTGTGTAATTCAGAATAGTAATATTATGTCGGGATGGGAATGTAGGTAATTTACAAATCGGAGACATAAAATGAGGATTATAAATGTTGCTGGTACATTAATATGTACCATAGTAGCGATGTATTCCTGCACAAATGTTTCATCAACAGATTCATTATCCTGGGATGTGAACTATACAGTACCTTTACTAAACGAAGATTTTTCCGTTTCATCACTTGGGCTCAGGGATAAGAATATTGTTGATGATTCTGCACGGTCTGGAGATACAATGTTTGTGTCGCAGGAAAAACAATTTTATCAGCAATGCAGATCGGAAATATTTAAAGTTCCACAAATAGATAACAATTGGATCAGAGGCGAGGTTGTACTTCGCAAGCTTAAACTGGAATCACTTATTTCTGGAATTACCATTCCTAAAGCATCACCGTTAATGAAACGTTCATTTGATGTCACGGATCAAAAAATGTTCTGGAGAGATACCGTCGTTCTGAACCTGGTCAAAAATATCGATTTTGGACACACCTCACAAGTTTTTAAAGCGTTGGTAACAAACCAT
>JAAZBG010000234.1 GCA_012513915.1 Fibrobacter sp. | reverse complement strand
CCTGAAGTTGTTGGAACAGCAATAAATGGTACTTTTTTGCCATCGGACGTTTTAGTTCCGACAACTTCAAGAAATTCTGCTACATTACCCTGCAGTGGAAGCATCGCACTGATAGCTTTCCCACTATCAAGTACACTCCCTCCGCCAACGGCGATTACACAATTGACAGCAGATTCTCCGAAAGTATCTGTTGCGTCATTGATAATTTGCGGTGATGGTTCTGATGGTATTTCGTATTCAAAAAAAGACAGACTGTTATCAAGCAGTGATTTAACAACCAAATCCCGGAAACCACTTAATGCAAAAGAATTTTTGCCATGAACAAGCAGTACATTCCTTCCAAATTGACGTGCTTCAGGACCAAGTTTATCTATGGCCCCTTCTCCGAAATGCACTTTTGGTGTCCTTAAAAAATCAAATTGTTTCATACCTGGTTCCTGCTTGTGACCATGCTGATACCGGTTTATAAATTGAAAATCAAACTATGGACAAACTGACATGTATGGGATACCCTTGCGTGGTTCTTCCATCCATGGAGCCACAGTGTCACGCCATTTTTCATAGTGTGCAGTTTTCTTATGTGCAGCAGCATCCTCAGGAGTTTCATAAGCCTCATAGAGCAGGAATCTGCTGTTGTCTTCTGTACTTTGTATAACATCAAATCTACGATTTCCGGCTTCTTTTATTGAATGCAAATGATTTTCGCGGGATGCATCTATGAATTCCTGAATGAAATCATTTTTAACATGAACTAATACGGTAGTTACAACCATTTATAACTCCTTACATAAAAACTATGAATTGTATAATAATTGCAGAATTTATACAGTTCTCACCCATGAATAGCTCTGGTATAATATCATATACCAGCTTATTGAATAAAATACTAAAATGCATCCTTGTCCAACAGTGTATATTATCGTATTATAATAAACCGTGTGAAATAATTAAAAAAGGTAGATATATGCGTTTCAAAGCAGCTCTTTGCCAGATGGAACCATCACTTGATACAGACCAATCAATGAATCACGCAAGCGAGATGGTTACAGAAGCGGCCGAATCAGGTGCAAAACTTATCTGTCTTCCTGAAATGTTTTATCATCCCTACAGTCTTGACAAAATTAAAAGTATTCAAGGAAAAGAGAATCGTTATCTTGAAACATTTGTCCGGATTGCCCGACAGAAGACGATTTGTATCAGTACCGGATCAATGGTAGTAGAGCGTAACGGGATGCTTTACAACATGTCGCATTTAATCACACCGGATGGTTCTATTGCAGGAGAATACTCGAAATGTCACCTTTATGATGCAAGACTTGCAGGGCTTCAGGTCAGTGAATCTATGGTGTTTACAAAAGGAAACGGAATAACGATTGTTAATACTCAATTTGGTAAAATTGGAATTATGATCTGCTATGATATAAGATTTCCTGAATTTTCCCGTCTTTATGCATTAGAGGGTGTTGACATACTCCTTATACCATCAGTGTTTAATATTATTACCGGCTCTGCGCACTGGGAGACAATGGTTCGCAGCCGTGCAATTGAAAATCAATTTTTTGTTCTTGCGACATCCCAGGGACGGATTCCATCAACACCGTATGCAGCGTATGGACATTCGATGGCGTGTGATCCATGGGGAACAATCCTGTGCGAAGCCCAGGAACGGGAGACGATTGTTTATGCAGATATTGATTTGTCCTGCATTGAACAGACGCGAAAAAAACTGTCACTTCTGTCACATCGCAGAACTGATTTGTACCATCTTGAACGTAGTACATAAACAGGAATAGTATTTTTAATTGTCAAAGATAATCTTTTACAATGGAGTTGATATATGAAAAAACTGTACAGGTTAAAAAGTGAAGCACTGATTGCTGGTGTATGTGCCGGAATAGCTGATTCTTTAAGTGTTAATCCAATCAAGATACGGCTTGGTCTTGTCTTTGTGACGGTACTTACCGGCTGGCTTCCCGGAATTATTACTTATCTTGCAGCGTGGTTTTTGTTATATGACATGAAAGATCTTGATAAAAGGGAAGATAAAAAAGACTAATCAGCAAATAATTATTTTCACTTGTAAAAGTTCTGATATACAACAAAAGGAGCGGTACAGAGCCGCTCCTGAATGTTTAAGCAGTTTTTACATTTAGTTGATCTGAAACTTTTTCCCGCAATTTACGTTCCACTACGGAGAAGAGTGTGTTGTTTGAGAATGCGCAGCCTTTGCAATGGCCCTTTAATGTCACGTACACATCATTGCCATCAACATCAACAAGTTCGCAATCACCACCATCCTGAGCAAGTATCGGCCGTACATCAGATGCAAGTACCTCACGGATTTTGTCAACCTTCTGAATTATTGTCATTCTTCCGGTACTTTTCTGCTGAATACTTTGATTAACACCAGTAAGTTTGTCAATAATAGTTTGGATCTCCTGATGACAATTACCACAAGCACCACCTGCTTTTGTAAGATTCATGATATCATTGAGTGTTTTTGCCCCATTTTCACGAATCGCCTTTTCTATTTCAATTTCTGTAACATTGAAACAGTGACAAATTACCCGACCTTCTTTTTCAGGAGGTGTTGCAACCTTACCACCGGTTTCGTAGTATTTGAGCGCAGCCTCAAGAGCCTCCTCACCCATAACACTGCAATGAAGTTTCTCTTTTGGTAAACCACCAAGTGCATCAGCGATATCTTTATTACTGATTCTTTTAACTTCGTCAATATGTTTACCTTTACACATTTCAGTAAGCACAGATGCACTGGCGATGGCACTGCCACAACCGAACGTCTTAAATTTTATATCGGCAATTTTTTTTTCACTGTCAAGTTTAAATGTCAGTCGCAATGCATCACCACAGGATATGTTTCCAACCTCTCCAAGTCCATCAGGGTTTTCAATCTCACCTACATTCCTGGGATTAATATAATGATCCCGTACCTTTTCGGTATATTCCCACATAGAGTAACTCCTTTATTTCACTAATTTTTCTTCCGGCACTTTAATAATATTAAAAACATCTTTTAATGTATATTCGAATCTCTCAAGCACTTTATTGGCATCATTGGCATCAAATGGTACCCGTCCTGCAGCAACGCGGGAGTGACCACCACCACTACCGCCAAAAATCATTGCAATTTTCTCTGCAAAAATTCCGGCAGTATCCTCATTTTTGGATCGTATTGAGAAGAATATCTGATTTTTAAAAATTCCCGAACAGACCATCCACTCAAGTTTCTCAAGACTATGAAAAAGATCTGCCATTTCTGCAACATAATCCGGTGTTGTTACGTTACCAAGGTGTGCATAACCAATGTCGTTATAATTGACAGCTGAGAGTGTTGCAGAATGTAATACCTTGAAAAATTCAATATCTCTGTCGGGAGATTCAATTCTGGACAGTAGTTTGTGTTCCATTATGTCAAATAGAAATTTGTAGCAATCAAGGTCATCCTGTGCAACTTCGCGACGCATATCTCCAGTATCGGTCTTGATTCCATAGAAAAGTGCTGCGGCAAGTTTTGGTGAGATAGGGCATTGAGCTGTGAGGAGGTACTTTGTAACAATGGTCGATGTTGCACCGAAGTCTTTTCTGATATCATAGAACGTTGAGCTGCCTTCCGGTGGATCGTTAGGATGATGATCCAGAATTGCATGTACTTCGGTTTGTGGTGGCAGTGAGACATTTCCTCGTCCCGGAAAACAATCAACAAGGATGATTTTATCAAAATCATTGATCTCAGTAAGAACAAAAGGAACTGTTCTGATATTAAGAAAACGAATCATTGCTCTGTTTTCTGCCCGCCCGACAAATCCGCCAAAGGATATAACCGACGACTTAACACCCCAGAATGACAAAAGATGAGAAATACCAAATGCAGCTGCAAGGCAGTCTGGATCCGGGAAATCATGTGTCAATATCAGTACTGTTGATGCAGGAAGTATTCGTGCTTTGAACTCCTGTACCTTTTCATCAAAAGTGTCTGTTCGTACCCGATTAACAAATTCATAAATTTCTGACATGTTGTTAGTCGCCTTTGATTACAATGACTTAGTAGTTATACGACGTGATTGCCGGATTGTATATTATGTCTAAATACCAAAAGAACATACTATTTATATTTGCACTTAAAATACGACAATAATATAATATATGAGTTTAGTGTTGTTTGATGGAAATGTAATGTACATGATGAAGAAACCGATAATCAGCTACCACTATATGACAATGGCTGAAGGAAATGTGTGTAATAATGAGATATGCAATAATTTCTGATATCCACGGAAACCTTGAAGCCCTCCAGGCTGTTTTAAATGATATTAACGGGAGAACTATTGACCAGATACTTTGTCTTGGTGATATCGTCGGTTATTATCCTGATCCTGAAAGCTGTATTGACCTGGTTAAAGAGAAATGCAGCTTTTGCGTTGCAGGAAATCATGATTATGCGGCAATCGGAAGAATTGATACACAAAATTTCACCTATTACGCTTTTGCTGCAATGGAATGGACAAAGCAGAACATTTCGTCAAAAGCGGAAGAATTTCTTAGTTCATTGCCACTGACCATTGAAAAAGATAACATGTTTCTCACGCATTCGTCACCTTCAAATCCACAGGATTGGGCATATGTATTTCCTGATAGTGAAGAAGCTGTGTTTGAGGCATTCAACAGTCTTACGTTTCCTCTAAATTTTATAGGTCATACTCACTGGCCATCGATAATGATCCAGGAGGATGACCGGATTATCCTTCACGCAGAACATACGATTAAAATAGACAAACAGAATTTTTATCTTGTAAATGTTGGCAGTGTCGGCCAGCCGCGAGACTTTGATTCACGTTCAAGTTACTGTGTCTACGATTCGGAAACATGTGACATTTCAATCTATCGTATACCCTATGATTATACTGTTACACAAAAAAAGATTAAAAACAGCCGTTTGCCACTGTTTCTCTCGGAACGTCTGGAAAAGGGACGGTAGGGGGGGGCGAAAATCCAGAAGTTGGAATCCAGAATCAGTAGTCAGTAGTGTTGATTTACTTTATCGCTTTGTGTAAATTTACGTTTTCGAAGTGAATTCTTTTTGAGAGATCCGGGACTGTAGTAACACATGATACAGGAAGACGATTACTGTACTTCTTTAAAAATGCCATCGCATATGATTGCCATTTTGTATCAAAACTCCCGCCGGAGAGATGTCTGACAAGAATGTCTTTTGTTACGATAAGACGGTGTGTCTTCTGTACCTGCATGCAAATGTCCAGATCGTACAGGTGAAATCCATTGAACGTTATATCATCAAAGCGTATCGTCGAAAACAGTGATGCACGAATTGCAAAAAACAAACCATCAACAGCAACAACATCTGCATCCTGAGCATCCCAGGAAAACACTGTTAAAGCCCTTGAATCTATTCCATGAGTCTCGTGTATAACCTGACCCTTTATCCACGGTCTCCCGGCAGCAACCCATCCGGGTGTGTTTTTGAACAGATATTGGGTTCCCGCAACACCAACAAGACCAACTGATGAATCTGTAAACTTGTCAATAAGGTTAACACCCCAGTTCTTATTTACAAAAAATACATCCTCATGAGCAAAAACAAAAATATCCCCCATTGATCGGGATACTCCGGTGTTATAGGCGCTGCACAAATTATACGTATTGTCGCAGTTGTCAATACGAATATATTCACATGGGCATCCGATTGTGTTCATCACATTGTTTTTATGCGTTTCATCGGCTGCATTTAAACGGGAACATACAATCACACTAATCATAGTGAAATGTCCTTATACGACATGTCTATTCATTTAAAAAGAGTTGAATATGATAAGTATTCTGTAATCATTGTATTATAATGCAGTTGGTAATACCAGTAGAAAGGATGATCACATCATCGAAGCGTTGCCATGATTACCGGATTTTTTGATAATTCATTTGTTAAACGAAATGCGATAACGCCGGTATATCCGGTTTTTATCAGTATGTTGTCGCAATTATTCAGATCACTAATGTATAGCATTCTGCCATCAATCGTAAACACTTCAATAGAACCGCTGAGTGGTCGTTGAAAATGCACCTTGTAGCCAATTGAATTGATCTTCTGAATGCTGATATCGTTGCTTTTGGTCAAGTTTGTTACCGGCCGGCTGCGGCTTTCAAGCTTGGGATACCGTATCGCTTTGTAACACTGCCATGCACTTGTGGACAAATCAACAACGCGCTCACGGCATCCGAAAACTGTCGATGACGCTTCACTTATTACAACTTCTTTAATATCGTTTGCTTCGACAATGAGTATCGCGTGATATCCGCAACCTGAAGTTGCTTTCACAAGTGCATCACCGGGCTTGACATCAACAATTGGAATTGTTGTAAATGCACTGCCGGTATAAAATGTTGATGTAGTAGAACGGGGATAACCCCAGACAAAGCTGAGAAAACCGGAACAGTCTGTACCGGTAACCTTGTTTGATGGATCACCATAGACACTATAGTGGCAAGAGTGTGATCCGACAAGAAAACCTTGCTGTAGACGATCCCTGAACGTATACCAGGCATCCTCACCGCCATAAGAATAGGGAATTCCGCGATATTCAACACCCGGAAGAAAATCACAACGTTTGTAAATGGTATCAGCTCCGGTACAGGTTGCTCCATATTGCTCATACCATGATACATCGGTATTTATTGAATCAGGAGTCCATCTGATCTGTACACAACTGTCAGATAATGCAATTACACTATCAACAGCATATTGAGCGCTACCAGCAGAAACTATCAGGAAAATAAACAGTATTAAGCGATATACACGCATCACTACTCCATTACTTTGATAAATGAAATAGTAATAGATGAATCCGTAGTAGTGCAAAAATACAGTTTGCCTTTTAGTAATGCAGTCTGTTTTCCATAAAATTGTGTACGTGGTGCCTTATATTCAATCATATTTTTATCGTATTTCAAATGATTACTTTTAAAAATCACCGGTCGCAACCGGTTATAAAGCATTACTATCGAACTGTCTTTACTTAACGCAAATGGTCTGATTACAGGCATTTTCTTCGCAAGCACCGCAGGTTCATCAAACAAAAAAGCGTAGTATCTGTTACCAAGATAAATCTGCCCGTTATCCAGAAAAATTTTATTTACGATCCGCATCCGGCGTTCGCTTGATACATCAGGAACCTCACGGGGACATTCAATACTCCGGATGCGAACACCATTATCAATGTTGAAGTATTCAAGTCTTGAATCGACGGTATTAAGAAAAATCAGCTGTTGCTTTAAAACAATAAAATCATCTCCGACGTAGGTTTTTCTCCCTATAGTCTGAAGAGGGATCTTTCTCAGGAAAATACCTTCCGGATTAAAAATAGCAATAGTTCTGTCAGAAAGATCGTAAAGATAAAGCGATGAGGAGTCGGATGCAAATGATGTAACAGTAAGTACCTCACCCTGATCTGTCGTTTGAGGAACAAAATTAGTTCCGAATTTTATTGCTATGGATGTTTCCGTTTTTGCGCCTGACAAACAAAATAGTGCCAGTACAACTATAATAATGTTTTTCATATTATTATTATACAATGGGATAGTCGTTTTATGCAAGAAGAGGTATCTGGAATAACTGGGATAACCGGGATTTCATTCATTGAAATCCCGGCAAAAATTTACCGGACAATAACGGTTAACACGTTAGTACCTGACCGCGCAATATAAATTCCTCTGGATAGGCCTTTAAGATTTATTTGAGCCATTTTACCATTGGAAATACTACTTCGCATTACTTTTCCATTAAGATCGAAAAGTTTTAAGGGTGATACTCCCTGCGCAGTTACAAAACTACCGGTATTTTTAATCAGCGGTAGTTTGGGATGTGAAGATAAATTTGATCGGTTGACACTGCTTCCATCAGATACACCATAAACAATGCCGCGGCCATTAGTTGCGACAAATACAATTCCGTACTGTCTCATATCACCGGTAATAGAGTAGTTGATTGACCCATACTGATGAGCATCATCGTTGATTCTTATCCATGACTCGCCCTTATCTTTGGACATGAATATACCGGTTTTTCCGGATACTTTACCAGTTATATAAATAGCAGGATACGATGCACCCGGTGCAGCTTTTCCATATCCGATTACATCAGCAGCCTGTACTAAAGTTGTGTCAATCTGTTTAAATGTTTTCCCTGCGTCTTCAGTGTACCATAGACCACTTGTTGTTGCAGGAAGCCATACATGTTCAGAAAACCCGGGGACCGCTTTGATTTTACTTGAATAGATCGGTAGTTTGTCTGATTTTGAAAAACTTTCGCCCATTCCTGCATAAAAAATACTATCCTTGAATGCGTAGAACAGACTGTCGTTGACACGGTCAGATGCAACCCATGCATCAGCAGGTAGTTTGGTGTCTTTTAATCCGTAGAGAGATCCATATACCGGTACTTTACCGCTGGGAGCCCAGAGAATTGTCGAACCTTTTGATGACATCGCAACCTGCCCGCTTGCGTACGTAGTATCGTAATTGATGTATATCTTTGTCCAGGAAAGCCCTCCGTCTGCAGAACTTCCAATATTACAGGGCTTTTCGTAAAGGTCTGTTGATGCAGTACCAACCCGGATCACCTGTTTTGGATCAAGTTCTGCATAGTCAATACTCGTTGTATTTGTGAATCGTGGTGTAAGAAACATCTGAGTCGGTGTTTCAAAATCGGTATGAGCAAAGCCACCAATATCACCTACACCGCTTACCAGTCTTACGTCTGATCCTGTTCCTGAAGTGATTGGAGGAACTGCAAGCGAAAGCACAGCACACTCCTCAATGCCCTGCGCAACCGATTTGAATATGACTTTTTTAGTTGCATCACCCCAATCACCAAAGTTTTCGGTTCCGTATATTGTAGCACCGGTTCCGTACATTAATTCATTTGAATTAAACGGATTGATTACACAACCGCTGATCATCCATCCAAGCTTTGGATAGACGACATCCGGCCAGTTTGATGTTGTCACACCCCAGTTCAACCAGGGGAAGCCAGGCTGGATCTCGTACTTGAATTCTGCAGAAGGGTAACTTGTCCAATAGAAACTTTTGGTCCATGACGCACCGCCATCAACTGATTTGTAAAGAGCCGCATCCGGCCACCAGCTGTTAAGTGTTGCTGCCACAATAACATTTGGGTCATTATAGTCAACATCAAATCCGCCATAACCGAAATAACAATCTTCTTTTTGAAGTTCACTTGTACCCCAGGCTTCATCCTTTACATGTGTGTGCGGTGATATGTCAGTCCATGTTTTTGAATCGATATTGTATTTCCATATTTCACCATAGTTGCCATCATAGGGCCCGCAACGATTACTATAAGGGATGAATAACACACTGTCACGAATAACACCATGATGCGGCATTATGTGAAGTGAATCGGTGGCACCTCCAAGAGGCTGCCCCTCAAGAGCAGCCCATGTCTCGCCTGCGTCCTCACTTACATAGACTGTAGGCCCTTTCTTCTGAGCAACACCGACAAATATTTTTGATGATGGTGTGCCTTTTGTCGAGAAGCGGGCATCAAAAGTGATCCAGACTACACCAACTGGATCTGCAGTGTAAGGAAGGGAGGGATCCTGTACATAATCACCGGTTACCGGAAATGATGCAACTTTGGCCCAGGATTCTCCTGAGTTGGTGGATTTCCATAATCCGTTGCCGGATCGTGCTCCTAAATAAAGGATATTATTACTATTTGGATCGATTGACAGACGTTCGCCCATACCGCGACCGGGCATATTTCCGCCAAGTTTAAAGGGAAGTTCAAAACTTTCGAAGGTGTTACCGTAATCTTTGGATCGAAGTATGAAACCATTCATATCGGTCCAGTCGTTAGTATAGGTTCCTGCTGCGATATAGACAATATTGGGTTCAACAGGATCGGCTGCAACCGATTCTCCGCCAAGCAGGTTCCACTTTTCCGGTGGAACCCAATCGGTAAGCGGAATCCACTTTTTTGCTTCGGTATCACGGCGATAAATTCCACCCATATCGGTTCGTGCATACACAACACCCGATTTTGCGGTACTGTAGATGATATTTGGAACAAATCCGCCACCACCGCCAATAGTAACGTTTTTCCAGGTAAACGTTTCTGCTGATGCAACCATGCCGGATAGCACAATACCCAGTAATGGTACAATTAGACTGACTGATGCTTTGAATCGAAATTTAAGCATTGTCATCTCCTTTTGACTCTGTAGAATTACCCCCGTAATACATACATTGATTGTTCTAAAAATAACACTTTTTTTAAGGAAAATTGTGTTTTTTTAAAACCGTATGATTCAGGTCATCTTGAAGTGTTGTCTGTTCAAGATTGTCTATAACTATAATACAGTCGTTGAAACACACAATAAAATGGTTTCTGTTTCTTATTAATCTTCTTTTTGTTTTCTTCGCAGTAATAATTGGCAATATTATAGATCATGTGATGTCGATCAAGGGGCATCTCGTGTAAATAATTATCATAACTCTTTTGGGTATTCTGGTGTTGGCCGCGTTTATATGTATAAATCATTTGTGGCATTTTTGGGATGGGCGGGCAAAAAAAAGAGAAAAAACAGAAATTTGAGATCGAAGTGGTCCGATACTGCTTTCGAAGTACAATAAATCCAGTGATTTAGCCTGGATTTATTGTATCACATTACCAGATAATGTTTCCTGGTAATGTGTATTTTGATTCACAGAAGAACTGATTTAGTTAGTTTGAAACGTCAACTTTTTTTGGGTACAAGACGCATATTGTCAATGATAACTTCTGTTCCGTTAAACATTGCTCCTCCCACGCTGAATACCAATGCACAATTCGATTCTGCTTCAGATGTGGTAAATGTCGTTTGATAATGTTTAAATTCATTAGAGAACGAAAGTGTATCATGAAATAATAGTGCCCATGGTGCATGGTTTTGTTGAAGATCCAGTGAAGACGGTTGATCGGCACTGCACTTATAGTCAAAGGAAAGTTCATACTCTGTATCTTTTTCCACCTTAAATGCGGTAGCGCCAATTTGGGCACTCCAATTTTCCGTACCAGCCATTTCAATATTAACCGTCATTCCAAGACTTGGTAGTAGTTCTGAAGTCATTTGCACATCATACGCATTAACAAGTCCCATTATTAAACTTTCTTCAATAATATTATCGGGAGGCGTAATTACCTGATTGTTATGGTCAACAAATACGCCGTTAATAAAATCAGGTGATGTAAAATGTTTTGACAACCACTTTACACGTTTGTCAAGCCAATTGCTTAGATAACAATAATGCTCCCTGAACGTTTTTAACGCTACTATCTGTTCCGGTTCATCGTATACCCGTTGTCCAAGTACATTATCCCATTTCTCGTAATTGCGGCAATAGGAATTGTAATTACGCTCAGCTTCAACAACCACCGACCGGGCTATTAAACTGGTTTTATGATGAAGCATATTCCAACGCTGTTTCACTAATTTACGAAACCATTTATGTGAAAGAGCATAATAGAACCATGGATTGGAGCAGGCATTTATATTAACTATATGGTGACGATTAAATCCGGCCCATGAACCAAACCCTTTATTATAGTCAACATTGCCCATGGAAAGATCTAAATCCCATATCGGACCAAAACAGAGTTTTTTACCGTCATCTTTATAGAGAAAAAAACTCGACCATCCAACATCCACATTTTTCACGATTTCATTTCCAATATACATATCTACAAATGACTGCAGATCGATATATTTTTCCACTTCAGATTGATCACCATTTTTCAGGGCAGTATAACATTTTGTTATATATTCTGTGATATACTCGAACTGCAGCTTTTTGATAGAATCGTTTTTAGACAAATCGCTTTTTACGGCATAGGTTTCTTCGCCAGCTTCAAAACTATCACTTTCATCATATCTGCTCATCTCAATAAAGTATCCGTTATGTTCGATTTCGTCGGGTTCTTCCACAATTGCAACTCTGTTTTCATTTACATTTTTGTCTTCACAAAGAAGATATACACCCTGGTATTCACCATTGACGAACACTTCTACAGAACGGCAGTTCGGTGAATATGCAAGACCATCAAGCATATCGGCGAAACGGTAAATCGTCAGATTTCGTAGTAATGATCCGTCAAAACAATTTGAAATCAGACACCATGGTTTTGATGCTCCTGTGCCTGTGTTCAATAAATTCTGTTTTTTATCAAATTTTAATTTATAACTTTTTTTATCCGCATACAAGGTGACATTACCGTGTAGTTTTACAGATACATCCTGATCGGTCATTTCACTAAAACCCAAATTGTTAATAATGCTTATTTTTGCGTTAGTATATTCGTCCTTTGAGTTAATCGTATCACTCGAGTCAGTTGTGATCTGTATCATCGGCATTTCATATTGAGAGTATCCGTTGTACTGATACCTGGATGCATATGGATAGGTATGATGATTATGTATTTTTTTGATTGGCGATTTTGTACATTTTTTTATCCCAGGACCTATACAATGATGTTTATTAGTGGTCCTGTCGCAATTTAGTGGTGACCACAATTTATTGGACCGGCATTTTTCTGTATTTAAAACACTTTTTGTAAAATGATTGTTGCTAAAACTGTTTTTAATTACCTCATGTTTGTCAAAAGAATAGGGGAACTGTCCGAAGACACTCATTGATGTAATAAGAATAATACATTGTAACATTATTTTGTTTCTCACAAAACCTCCATCGTTAATTGTTTTAAACATTGTGAATAAGGCATTACTATTGATTCAATAATATTATTAACAGATTGAGATATCTTCTAATCAGCCTATATTGCAGTTGAAAAGTAATATCACTGTATACGAACGGTATCTTGATACTACTTTGAAAGAATTGACATAATACTGTACTTCGTTCGTTGTTTTCTTTATGCTATTAATATATATAAACTGTCAACAATTTTAGATTTAAATTTTAAAAGAGATACTAAATAAAAACAGAAAATAAAGAATCCCAATTAGTTTTCCTGATAGCTAAATAAACATTCTTGACTACCTGCTACTTGCTACTAATTTGAATAAAAAAAGAGAATTCTTAATTACTCAAGAGTACCGAGTTCTAAGATACTTTTTCACCATCCTCTTTTGCAATTTTGATTTTTGTAATCGAGTGTTCTATTGCTAAATCAGTCCATTCCGCAATTAAAGCCTTAAATTTTTTGAATG
>JAAZBG010000233.1 GCA_012513915.1 Fibrobacter sp. | reverse complement strand
TCAATCTTGATCCGATTCGGGAAGCAATGATCGGGCTTGAAGCAAATGACGTTGTACAGATGGAAAGCATAAAAGCAAAGTTATCAGGGGGCTCTTATATCGTAAACAACTCCGAGTTGTATAATGCTTATTATGCCGGCGCAGTAGCGAATCTTGATGCACGAATACCTCATTTTATCGACACGCTTAAAGAGATTCAGTATCCATCACTGTCGCTGACCCTTGTTCAGCCTCTGTTTACTGGATTTAAAATCACTGCAGGACGTAAAGCTGCAAAAGCGAATCTTGAAGTATCATTACACGAGTACCGAAAAATACAAAATGAACTGATTCGTGATATTGCTGTCAATTATATCAATCTGATTGTAGAGAAAAATGCGGTACAGATACGGACGGATGTTCTTGACGGTATGATGCATCACAAGAAGAGAGCAGAGATTCTTTCAGAAAATGGAATGATCTCGGCGAATCAGGTGCTGAGAGCAAAAGTCGCTGTTGCGGAAGCTCAGCGCAATCTTGATTTTGAAGTAAACCGTCTGGAATTATTGTATGTCATGATGAATAAAACGTGCTGTATTGACGATACTGTAAAAATTGAACCGCAGCAGCAATTGAATTATTCTGTCCTGACAGATTCGCTCGGAAAAGTAATTGCCCTTGCCCTGGAAAATCATCCGGTGTTCGGCATGTTGAAAAATAATTACATAATGGCAAAGCAGAAAAATGTCGCATCGAAAGCGGTATTCTATCCACAGGTAAATGCGTTTGGAAAATACGAGGTATTCAGGGACTATCTTTCTGCAATGGAACCTCAGTGGGTTGTCGGAGTCCAGGCAAGTTTACCGTTATTCAGTGGCGGGAAAAATATAGCTGCAATGCAGGCAAGTTCTCATACTGTTAACGAGGTGCATCAGATGGAATTATCAGCACAGAGAGATATTACATTATTAATCAATAAACACTTCAGAGCAATGAAAAGCGCAGAAAACAGATATTTACATCTTGATACTGATATTGAACTTGCAAATGAGAATCTGTTTCAATGTAAAAGCAGATTTGAAAGCGGTTATGGGACATCACTGGAAATAATTGATGCCGAGCTGGTACTTGAAAAAAACAGAATGGAGCGTACGGCTGCTCTTGGAGAATATTATAAATCGATAGTAGAGATGTATACAGCAGCCGGATTGCCATTACTATCAGTTACACTGATTGAGGGGAGTGCAGTAAAATGAAACGGTTGTACATTGGAATAGTATTGTTTCTTATCATTTTGCTATCACTTGGCGTGATTGCATTACATATCAAAAAAAAGGAACAAACCAAACAGGGGATTATTTCCGGAATGGTAGAGGCCCGTCATATTGATGTAGCATCAAAGCTACCGGGACGAATTGATTCCCTGTGTGTACAGGAAGGGGATTATGTTACAAAAGGTCAATATCTGGCAATTCTGGAAGGCAGGGAGGTAAGCGCTAAGGTTGAACAGGCAAGAGGTGCAATGAATGCTGCATTTGCAAAGATGAAGATGACAGAAAGCGGTGCACGGCCACAGGAACTTGATGCTGCAGAAAAGGTGTATTTGCAGGCAAAGGCTCAGTATGAACTGATGGAAAAAACATTCAACAGGGTAACGAAACTGTATAACGATAATGTGATCAGTTCTCAGGAACGCGATCAGGCGGAAACCCAGTATATCAGTGCCCGAGAGCAGATGAATGCTGCCAGGATAAAGTTCGAACTCGCCAGTGAAGGAGCGCGTAAGGAAGAGAAAGCTGCTGCGCAATCACTTTACTATCAGGCACAAAATGTTTATAATGAAGTATCGATTTACGAAGAAGAGAAAATGATCAGGAGTCCGGTATCCGGAGAAGTTGAAAAAATACTGTCGGATCCCGGTGAAATAGTTGCTGCGGGGTATCCGGTTGTTACCGTCATTGATACTTCAGACTACTGGGTAATTATTCAGATTAAAGAGACTGAGCTTGAAATGTTTAAAAAGGGAACAGAACTCTCCGGGATAGTACCGGCACTTGGAAATAAGGCATTTAATTTTTATGTACATTACATGTCTGCAATGGCAGATTTTGCAACATGGAGACCAACAAATCAAAAAGGTGAATTTGACATCAGAACATTTGAACTTCGTCTGAAATCAAAAGAGACAATAGAGAATATCAGGCCGGGAATGACGGTTAATTTTTTTGTCAAGAAGTAATACTACATGAGATATTTTACAAGTAATAGCAGTGTCTTATGGTATAGCTTTAAAAGAGAGCTGCGGTGTATTTTTAAAAGCAGAATCTTTATTTCACTATTGCTTTTATTACCACTGGGGTTGTTTACTTTTTTTTGCTATTTCTATAGTAAAGGCGCATTGACAGAACTTGATGTCGGAGTGTATGATGCTGACAATTCGGAATTATCACGAACTATTATCCGGGCTATTGATGCTACAAGAACTATGCACATCTCCGGGTGTTTAAAAAACAGTGATGACATTAAAACCGGTATTCAGCAAAATGATTATAATGCAGTATTTTATATACCTGCCAATTTTGAAAAGAACATAAAAACACAACATCCTGTAACAATACAGCTTTATAAAAATTCCCATAATACCCTGATTGCCAGTGCGCTATATAAAGATGCCCTGCAAGTGGTAAAAACCATTAATGCCGGAATAATCATAAAAAAACTCAGAGCATCATCGCTTAATAGCGATCAGGCAAAGGCAATTGTTCAACCGGTAATTATGGATACACATTATATTGGCAACCCGCAATTTAATTATAATTATTTTTTAAGTCCAGCGTATATCTACGTTTGTTGTCAGATAATTTTAATGCTTGCCGGAATGTTTTCAATTACTCATGAAATTGATAATAAACGGTATACCCGGATAATTGAATCAGCCTACAAATTCACAGGTGCACTAATCACGGGTAAAGCCGCAGCGATACTTCTGGTGTTCAGTATTGTAATTGCATTCCTGCACCTTGTGTTGTTTCCGGCATATGATATGACCATTCACTGCAGTCTGGTGAATTATATTTTGTATACCTTTCTATTTCTTGCGGCATCTCTGCTTCCTGGTATGGCTATAGGTGCTTTTGTAAAGGATGCATTTCTTGCAACTGAAGTAATAATATTCGTAAATATGCCATCATTACTGGTTAGTGGATATACCTTTCCATCAGTGCCGACGATTTTTGCTGATATTGCCAATATTCTGCCATTTGTTCATTTTATGCATATCTTTATCAAATCAGCGCAGCTTGGAGCACCGGCCCATTTTATCCATAATGAACTTTTGAGTCTTGGCTTGATTGCATCACTATTCTTTATTTTTTCCTGGATTTTTGTTTTCCGATTAAGTAAAAATATCGAAAAGGCAAGCCCATAATGAAATTTGCAGATACCTTCAGGCAAATACTGGCGATTACAAAAAGAGAATCAAGACTTATTCTTGGTAACAGATCTGTTCTTCTTCTGCTTCTTGCCGGACCGATAATATACTCATTTTTATATACAAGTATTTTCGTTTCAAAAATACAACGGGATGTACCTGTTCTTGTAGTAGATAATGATAATAGTGAAATGTCACGTTCTTTAATACGGCATATTGATGCCCACGAAGCTGTGGCCGTAAGATCCTGGCAAAAAGGTATGCCTGATATCAGGTCTGAGATTTATGAAATGAAGTATATGGCAGTACTTATTATTCCTCATAATTATTCACAGTTGATAAAGCAGGGAAAGCAGGCAAAAATCAGTCTTGTAGCTAATAACAGCAGGTTTATGATTGCCAATGATGTTCTGCGGGGTATAAATGATGTTATCTCGGAGATCGCGGAAAATAGTGTTGTCCAGTATTATCAGAATAAGGGATTGAACAACAAACGTGCCTTATCACTTGCAGAGCCAGTGCGCTTTGATATCCGCAGTCTGTTTAATACAACTGAAGCCTACGGGGATTTTATTATTGTGGGGCTTCTTGCACTGATTTTTCAGCAGACATTAGTTGTTGCTGCAGCTGTTTCAATCGCCAATGAACGCGAGGAACGGTCATTGGGTTTACTTTTCCATAAAGCATCCGGTTCGTTCTTTAAAATCATTACCGGAAAGGGAATTTTATATTTTCTACTATTCAGTATATATACATTTTTCTTCTTTAACTTTCATTTCTTTATTTACAAAATACCAATTAACGGATCAATGCTACTGTTGACTATTGTAACAGAGATGCAGATTATCGTACTTTTTTTATTCGGCTGTATAGTTGGTACTTTTTTCCGTCAAAAATTACTTGCACTTATTTTTCTTGCTTTTATGTCATATCCGATTTTTCTTCTGTCCGGGTATAGCTGGCCTCAGGCGGCATTTCCTGAGTTTATTAGAATTATATCATACATGTT
>JAAZBG010000232.1 GCA_012513915.1 Fibrobacter sp. | reverse complement strand
ATCTTCGGCATGTACAACTTTGGCGACTTTTACGACGTTGCGAATACGTTCTGCGATCTGCAATGCACAGTTTTCATCAGTATCCGGTAAAACGATCAGCATCTCATCACCGCCGTATCTGACCGCAATATCTGAATTGCGAAGAACCTCTTTGATTGACTGTGCTACAAGTTTGATGACCTGATCACCAACAAGATGACCATAGGTATCATTGACAGTTTTAAAATAATCGATATCGATAAGAAGTAAACCCAGCTTCTGCTCTGTTTTTCGGGCGTCTTCTATATAAACATTGAAAACACTTTCAAAAAATGTACGGTTAAATAACTTTGTAAGTGCGTCGGTACGAGCAAGTTTTTCTGTGCTCTCAAGTGATTTTTCAACTTTTTCTAATTTTCGAACTATTTTTGCACTGACAAGGTTAAGCGAAAAGCCACATTGTATCAGTGTTGAATCACCTGCGATATTAATCAGCCCTGAACGGACATCAGGAAAGATAATGTCCCCGAACGCAACAATTGCCGGAAACTGGGTCAGGTTTTCAAATGAAGATTCAAGTTCAGGAAGCGTTTGAGCAACCGCAATATTCATTACTTCATTAAAAAAACCTGAAATATCCTCACGGTATTTTTTGTACTCTCCGGAATCGTCTTCAATGCCGATTATTCTAAGTGCTTCTGATTCCTGAACACCAATGATAAAACCACCCTGTACCTGTCCATAAAAACTGATATAAACGGTCATACCCTGATCAAAAGTAAATGATTTTTCTTTGTAAGTATCTGAATTAAGATTTAGTAAAATGCCTGTCATATCACACACAGTATCACAGAGCTTTTGAGCAAAGAATGTGGTCCAGGCGCGGAGATAGTCACTTTGTATGTTATCTATTTGATCTGACATGGTCTCTAATCAGTTGAATTGTTAACACATGATTATTAGTAACTTGTTTAATTGTATTATATTCCGGTAAAAAAGGGAATAGTAAAATGTAACAGAGTGCAGGTATATTATGCAAATGAATCTTCAATTTCGCATGCGACCAGCCCTGTTAGGGCTTATGAATAAATCACATACATTGTAAGTGGATACTATTCTGATCTTTAAAAACAACGTCCGTTTTCATTCTTCGGGCATTTGCCTTCCATACATCGATAGCAGATCTCGTTTGGCATTTGCCGTCCATTAAAATACAGACTGATATTTTCAAATGTTGTTTGTGCAATATTATCGAGTGCTTCCCGGGTAAAGAAGGCCTGATGAGATGTAATGAGAACATTGGGAAATGTCAGTAACCGTGCAAGTGTATCATCACCGATACTGTTTACTGAAAAGTCTTCAAAGAAATAGTCACTTTCCTCCTCGTATACATCAAGACCGGCTGCACCGATTTTGTGTTTTTTAAGACCGTCAATAAGATCCTGTGTTTTGATCAGTTTCCCCCTGCCTGTGTTGATGATCATCACACCGTCTTTCATTGTGTCAATAGTACTACTGTTGATCATATGAACATTTTCAGGTGTCAGCGGGCAGTGGAGCGATATGATATCGCTCTTATTGTAAAGCGTTGCAAGGTCTGTGTACGTACAACCACTCTCTTTTGCAAACGTATCATCAGGATATTTATCATATGCCAGAACATTCATTCCGAATCCGCGTAAAATTGAAATCGCAATTTTACCGATTTTCCCGGTACCGATAATTCCGGCAGTTTTTTCAAACATGTCAAATCCAAGCAGACCATTCAATGTGAAATTTGCGTCCCGGGTACGGAAATATGCCCGGTGCGTTTTTCGATTAAGTGTCATAATCAGTGCTATGGCATGTTCCGCAACTGCATGAGGAGAATATGCCGGAACACGGACAACATGGATTTTGTTGAAAACCGCTTTCAGATCAACATTATTATACCCTGCACAGCGTAGCGCGATGAGTCTTACTCCATTATTGTATAGTATTGATGTAACATCAGAATCAACAGTGTCATTTACAAATGCACAAACGGCATCAAACCCTGCAGTAAGTGGTGCTGTGTCAACTGTCAGATGGCTGGGGAAATAGTGAAGTGAATAGTTAAAGCCACTTTCCCTGTTAACCTTATCGAAAAACTCCCGGTCATAGGGCTTACTGTCGAAGATCGCAAGTTTTATTGTTTTCATCGTGATTACCTTTCAGTTAATTGATACAAAAGCATAGTGTATGGAGAAATATCTTTCCGCAATGATGCAGTGATTGTTGCCTGACTGCTCTGGTACGTAATTTAATTGCATCTGCAGTATCTCCGGTTATTTACTACGTCTCACCATGTATAAGATTTCGGATGATGATACTCAGATATTTCTGAGAATGGTTACAATACTCATCAGCGAGTTTCTTAATAGTGTCTGCATCCTGGATATGCGTTCCCGGCACCAGTTCGGAACTGCAGTTGTCAATTAGTGCGTCAATGCTCTGTTTTGTTGCTTCAAAGTGGAATTGCATACCAATCACCCTGTTATTATAGGTAAATAACTGATTTGTGCATGCATCACTCGATACATCATGGTTTGCATTTTGAGGAATATCAAAGGTGTCACCGTGCCAGTGCAGGGCCAGACATGAATCGGGGATGTTTTGTAAGAGTTTACTGCTGCGTCCTGATGCAGTTTTTCTGATTGGAAACCATCCTATCTCCTTGTAACGGTTTTTTGTTACTTTCGCACCAAGTGCAGAGGCGATCAGTTGTGCACCAAGGCAGATACCCAGTACTTTACCTTGTGTATCAATAACATTGCGGATATACTCCTTTTCTGATTCAAGCCATGGATAGAGATTATGTTCATCTACATTCATAGGGCCTCCAAGAATCACAAGCAAATCGTATGTTGATTGATCCGGGAGTGTATCACCCTTGTAGATATGTGAGACTGAAATCGAAAACTCATCCCCAGGAAGCGTCAGGAAATATCCGGGTGTTTCAAAAGGGACATGCTGGAGTAAATGGATTTTTATCATAAAAAAACCTTGTTAATGATCGTACGTAACACTTTTCTCCACTAATGTGGAAATGGACAACAGTTTGTACAAAAAATATATCAGAATCACAAACATATCATTGATCTGGATCAAGAATTGAGTATTTTACATAGAACAGGGCATTTTGAGTGCAGCAATTGTCAGTAATTACTATCATAATTGTGACCATTTTATGTTTAATACAAAAATGGGTCATTTTTCAGTACAGTATTCAATCCTGTTTGAGAGTCTGTACAGGTCGGGGACAGGCATCGAATCAGTCATGTTGCATAATCTTCAATGTTTTTCACAAGCAGAGAACTTCCTCTGTAGTAACTATGCGTAATGAACAAAACTGCGTTTATTGAACAATCAGATTATTTCAGAGGCGTTTCGGATACATTCAGAGAACGTCTTGCAGATTTGTGTGTTCCACAGAATCTTGACAATAAGGCAATTTTGTTTAATGAAGGAGACATCGGACATGCGTTTTATCTTCTTGTTAATGGTGCAGTAGGCCTTTATAAAGGGGTTGAAAGCGGCAAAGAAGTGGTCATTAAAATCGTAAAACCGGGAGAGCCGTTTGCTGAGGTTATACTGTTTGAACAGAATACCTATCCGGTAACCGCAATTGCGATCAGGAGCAGCCTTGTGTTTATGATTCCCAAATCACAGTTTAGTCTTCTGCTCTGTGATGAGCTCATGAGAAATGATTTTATTTCGATGTTGATGCGTAAACAGCGGTATCTTGCAGAACGTATTAAATTTTTAACAATGCATGATGTCGAAGATCGTTTTTTTATGTTTCTTGCGGAACACTATGGAAATAGTGAAAAAGTCAGGTTGAATATTTCTAAAAAAGATATTGCTGCTGCAATAGGAACAACCCCCGAGACCTACTCCCGGTTGATTACACGGTTGACAAACGAAGGAAGAATTGAGGTTGCTGATAAGACGATTATTATAAAGTCAATGAGTTAGCTGTGTGTTCTCCCTTGAGAACACGAAATGGCAGCATCGGGAAAAAACGGTAAGTATTAATTATATTGGATACTGACGAATGATAAAAAAAATACTATATAAATTTCAAAGGAGTCTTGCGTGTTAAGAAAAACTCTTGCGATTGCAGCATCTGCGGCGTTGTTTTTACTGCTGTACGGTTGTTCCAATCCTGCTGATGAGCAGTTAAGGTGGAGTACAAAAACTGAAGTCCCGGTTACCAATGATGAATTATCGTTTATTGAAGAGATTAACAACATCTATGAGGATGACACTGGTACGGTCAGCATAATTGACCCGGATCCTACGAAAAAAGGCGATGTTCTCAGGGTAAAAAACAGGCAGAACCGCAATATTGTTATTGATATAAGTGAGGACAGTATTGAAACGCAGACTGTTGAAGCGGTGATTGGTCCAGTTCCGGTTGCGTCATCGGTAAAATTCGGGGATACGGTTACTCTTAATGCGGCTGCTGGAGCATTCAGCAGTACTATTCCGCTGGCCATTCCATATGTATACGATGTAACTTTTTACGATACTGTAAATAATAACATTTCTGTAAAAATTACAAATATCTCATCATCTGTGCTCAATAATGTAACAGTTGGTATCGAAGGAGTTGATACACTGCTGGTTGAATCAATTGCTGCTGGTGCATACGCAATAAAAACACTTGATGCCCGTGGTGAACGTGTGGTTCAGAATGCACAGGTGTATTTCTCCGGAAATGCAGAGTCTGCAGGTGCGAAGGATCTTGGTCTGGAATTCTCACTGGGTGGAATGCTCGTTGGAAGTTGCAAGGCATCAGATTCTCTTGTACAATTTTCCCAAACTGTTAAGGCAACGTATGATATTACTGATACAGTAGCGCTTGACTATGTTGATGTTAAAGCAGGAACATTCTTTTACAAAGTTGAAAATCAGAGCCGGCTGCGTTTTAATGTAACTCTTGAACATGAACATGTCTGGGTGACAAGTTATTGCAGAAAAAACAACAAAGATTTTGCAGCTCAGCTAAGTTCGATTAGTGCAGTAGACTCCGCCACAGAGTTCGTGGGTAACGTTCTGCTGACTACACAGGGGGTTACAATCCCGCCGCAGTCTGATGGCGTCGTTGCCCGGCTGAATCTTGCGAGTTATCGCTTGTTCGGGGTCTGGGATGAAGCGCGACAGGAAGCGGTAACATCAGCGGTTTACACACTGAAAACACCGAAGCCCACAGGTGATACGATAGAGTTCAGTGCCGGTGATACTCTGAAACTTACCCTGGTGAGTGAAAATTTTAAATTTGATGAATTTCTTGGAACGGTTATGGTTCCATATACCCGTGAAGCTGATACACAAAAAGTTGCAATTAATCTTCCGAAACCGATGAACGAGACGATGAAAGATTCATTACGCAACCATGTCCTGTTAGCACTTGTTAATAGTGATGTAACATGTACAACAAAAACAAATGATCGTGCATTTATTGACACAATGATTGTAAATTTTAAAGCATCTGCAATGGGATTTCCTGCCGCACGGGATTCTTCCACTGTACGTTTCGAGAATGTGCGCAATGATTCTATTTTCAACAGAACACTGAATATTACAAAGGTTGCGAATCAATTCCCTGATACGGTTATCATTACATCAAATGTCACAGTCCCCAGGGGTACCAGAATGCGTGCCTGCAACTCACATGAGGATGACAATAATTCGGGTATTGGAAAAATGACAATCACCATGGGTACCAGATACGACTTTTTGTCAAGTATTGACTGGAGTGTCATGCTTCCAACCTATCTTGATCTTGGGGGAAGCCGTTTCTCGGTTATGGAACCGCTAAGATTTATTAAAAAACTTGAAAGTCGTCTGGTTACAATGAATTTAAAGATACGCAATAGTTCAAATATGCATATGAGACTCTACTCGCTTATTGCACCGCGTAAACTTATTGATACACTTGATTCCATGTCAACGAACGATTTTGTAAAACTTGCACGATCAAAAGGCAATTCAGAGGCGTTGGGGTATGTCAACTTCTTCGGATCAGATGGCGTATTCGTGCCGCCGCGTGACAGTACATTTGAAAACAACGTTGTACTGGATCACAATCAGCTCGAAACAATACTTAACAGTGATACCTGCAGCTGGCGCTGGCTTGCACGCCTTGAGCCTCAGCCTCGTGATTCACTTATGGATACTGATTTCCTCGATATCCGTTCGAAATTACGTATTGAGGGTATTAACAGTGTTGATTCACTAGTACAGTGGTAATTATGAGAGAAGGTATCACAATGAAAAAGTATAAAAATGTTATGATGTCTGCACTGCTGTTCTGTTCAGCAGCATTTGCAGTAGTTGATCAGAATCCAATAAGCAATGGTACCACGATGGTACGCAATGCGTCAGGAAACAGTTACGAAGCGGTTTACCATAATCCCGCAGTTCTTGGGGTTGACAAAGCACCAAAAGGTGGTCTCTTTATTCCGCTTACCTGTGCGGGTGTCGGTGTATGGAGTGACAAGCTTGCGCTTTCTCCTTTTAACAAATATGCGCTTGACAATGCAGAGTTGTATGGTGACCTTATCGCACATATTCTCAACAAATCATTCGACCTTGATGGACTTGACCCTTATCAGGTGTCTGAGAAATTGACAAAAGAGTTCAAAGGCGGCTTTAAAGTATATAGTGGTGCACGGGTTTCATTGCTTAATGGTGCCTGGGGAAACTTTGGTTTTGATGTAACCACTCATGCTGATGAGGAAATGCATGTGCCTGAAGGGCCACTATATGCCATTTTTTCAGATACTAAAAGTTTATTTGAGGGCAATACACTTAAATTCAATGATTTCAGGCAGGAAGCATATTGGGCAACCGATTTTACCTTCCATCTCGGTTTACCGGTCCAGGTCCCGCTGTTGCATAAACTCTTTGGGCTACGTTATGGTGCGGGTGGACTTGGTGTGCGTTATGTAATGGGTCACTCTATGCTTAAAGCGCAGATGGATGATGATGCACGTCTCACCTATAATACTAACAATCAGCTTGATGCAACAGGGACTCTGACAGTTCAAACTGCAGGACTTGGATTTTCCGGACCATGGAGAGGTAATGGACTGTCAGGGCTGCCGGTTAATGGTCATGGTATTGGTGTTGATCTCGGCGGTATTCTGTATGACAAACATGGTTCGCTTACTGTCAATGTACAGAACCTGGGAGTTCTCTTCTGGACACGTAATCTTCAGGAGGTTAAGTACAGAATACAAAAAGAGAATCTTGATGCATGGGATATTATCAAAGGTATTGATGAAGTAGGGGATGACTGGGATTCTCTCAGGCTCGAAATTTTCGGGCAGCCCGGTGAATACATCTCCGGTTCAAATGATACTCTTAAGGATGCAAATGTACTTGCCATGATGCTGCCGGCAACACTTGATATCGGATATACCTATTCCTGGGATAATTCCAGTCATGAGAAACCATATATGAAAATGCTTGCCAAAACTGCGACTGCCGGTGTGAATTACAATCAACATTTGTCAAGGGGGCCCGGACGTTCATTCGTTCCGCGCTTTTCAATAGGTGGTGAGGCTGGTACACTTGATGGTGTCGTGCCGGTTCGTGCCGGATTTGCATTAGGCGGGCCAGAACGATTTGCATCAGCACTCGGACTTGGTGTCAATCTCAAATATTTTTCAATCAATGCATCATATAAGGCAATCGGCCATCTGTTCTTTGTCCCAAGAAAAGGTGCTGAGTTTGCAACAGGAATCAACGTTGCCTGGGGTATGACATCGGATCGTGATGGTGACGGGATACTTGACAAGGATGATAAATGCCCCGAAATACCTGAAGACTTTGATGGTTTTGAGGATAAGGATGGCTGCCCGGATTATGATAATGATCAGGATGGTATCGCAGATACACTTGATAAATGTATTAATGATCCTGAAGATAAGGATGGTTTCGAGGATGAAGATGGTTGTCCGGATTTAGATAATGACAAAGATGGCATTCCGGATAGACTTGATAAGTGCCCGGATGATCCTGAAGATATAGATAACTTTGAGGATGAAGATGGTTGTCCGGATCTGGATAATGATCAGGATGGTATTCCAGACAATCTTGATAAATGCCCTCAGGTTCCGGAAGATAAGGATATGTTTGAAGATGAAGACGGTTGTCCGGATTATGATAATGACCGTGATGGTATTCCTGATACAACTGATGCCTGTATAAATGAACCGGAAGTATTTAACGGGTATAATGATAGTGATGGATGTCCGGATACACTTGTAAAACCGACAGCAAAAGAAACAAAGGTGCTTAACACGAAACTGCGTGCAATTAATTTCAAGACCGCAAGTGCAGAACTTGTTGCTGCATCATATGCAGCGCTTGATTTTGTTGCAGAATTCCTGAAGCAGTATCCTCATTTACGTTATGAGATTCAGGGGCACACTGATAGTCAGGGCTCTGATGATTACAACCTGCTTCTTTCTGCTGCCCGTTCTGGAACAGTACGTACGTACCTCCTGTCAAGGGGTACTCCCGATGAGGCACTTATTGCAATAGGGTATGGTGAGGCACTACCAATTGCCGATAATACGACTGCTGCAGGCCGTGCACTGAATCGGCGCGTTGAATTCAAGATTATTGAAACCAATGATGAATTCAATATGCTGAAAGTAAAGGAATCGGAATTCCGGGATAGAGTTCAGGCAGCGAAGATCAAAGGCTACAGATAAATGGCGGTGCAGGGGCCGGTCGCGACCGGCTGTACACCATATTAGAAAGCTACCAGTATCATAAAAACAGGAGACAATGGTTAATTCCATGTCTCCTGTTTTTTTGTATAATCAATTTGTTATCCTCAATTTGTACTACTACTACTACTACTACTACTACTACTACT
>JAAZBG010000231.1 GCA_012513915.1 Fibrobacter sp. | reverse complement strand
TTCGGCCGTGGTAATAGTACCTGATTTGAGGTTTTAAGGGATTTGTGTGCAGCCAGGTGAAGCAGAGCATAAACAGCAGAGATAAAAGCAGGAACAGATTCTGCTGACTCAGGATTGCGTACCTGTGCCTGACCACATCCCATCAAGGTTTTTTCATCCCTGAAATTTACTTCGATCTCCCAGCGCCATAAATAAGACTGCAAAAGCTTATCAATTGGCAATTCATTATCAGTACAAATCAGATAAGCCGGTTCACGATAAAGAATATGAGATGATTTTGACAGTCTATATCCCAGTGGTCTTATCACCAAAAGCTGCAGATTATGTTTCTGGCCTGCCGATCGCCACAGTGTGTTTTTAATTATTTTGACCTTAAACATATGTTCTTTCCCTGCTGCCCAAGCCTTTACTTCCTGCCAGGGATATTGGTCTGACTGCCTTACTTGTTCCGGTGTGGGTAATCGATCCCCATAAACACGTTTTCTCCCTAAAACAGGTTGATCCACGGGTGAAGCATAAAGTTTTGTGTCTTTTCTTATCCTGCCAATCAGAGTAATCCGTTCCGGTAAATGCTTGAGTACTTCTTCATTCGTATAACTACCGTCAACACTGATAATAAGTTGTTTCTTACTTTTCCCGTCCTTGTCTAATGCATTGCGAAGCTCTTTCAAGCGCTCATGTCCTTGTTTACTTAATTTTAATTTTCGTTGCAAATCTCCGTATTGAAGCCAATCTTTTTCATCCGATTTCTTTGAGGGCCTCTTCGCGGTAGGACAGTGATGAAAATCAACAGGAATAGCCCTGGACTGGGAGCATCCCTGATGATCGGGCAATGCCATAGAGATTTGCAGGAAACGTTGTCCCCAGATAAAATTGGTTTGAAAAGGTGGACCCAATGGATCCCTGCGCCAAGCCGTACCGGGAATATGTCTACCTGTTTTCTTCAGTAATGTATCATCCATATGAGCCACAATTTCTTGCTGTGAATCTAATTCCTGCAATACTCCGGAGCGAACTACATCAAATAATCTGGAGATATTCACCCTTTGATGACTGAATAACCGGTAAGCAGATGACCAATCTATAAACTGTTGCCCACTGGCCGTAAGCATACCTGTTAATGTGTGCCTGCCCAGGCAGGTCAGTGCACCAAATGCCAGGTCACGTCCCCTTTTCCAGGCACTATCCTGATTGAATGCATCGGCACATTGATTAATCAGTAATTCAAATTCATCAATTAAAGATCCATTGGAGGTTTTTTTTTCTCAGCATCAAAAACAGATTCATCTCTTTTTAAAATCAATTTGTGCTTGTCTTCAATTAACCATTCAACCACTTCGCCCCGTTCAAACTCCATGGCTTGCGCGATGGCAGAAGGGAAATTGATGTACCACTGTTCGCTTTTAGCCCGTTTAATAAGCTGAATCTTTGTTGGAAATCCCATGGCAGATAATATTAAATTAATAACTAGTCATATAACTAGATACAAATATAATACAAAAAAAGCAATTAGAGTATCTCTAACCGCTTTTTTTTATAATTTTCCCTTGGTTATCTAGTCAAGTGCCAAACTCCAGACCCCTCCTGATTCAGGAGGGGTGGATTTCTACTTTGTGCAGATTTGTGTGAAGATAAGCAGGAAGACGGGGTGGTTACGTAAACGCAAACTGAAACAACCTGTTGCAGTCTGGATATTTCCCTGGTCTCAAATTCTTCTGATGCAAACCGAAAAAAAGAAC
>JAAZBG010000230.1 GCA_012513915.1 Fibrobacter sp. | reverse complement strand
TTGTCAGGATATCCAATAAAATGAACGTTTTCGGCTATAGACAATTCACTTTCAGAAAAATCCGATAACATACCGTAGTTAAACCATTTCATGTAGTAATTGTTTGGAGCATGCTCAATCAATCCGGTTACTTCCAAGGCAGCAACATCAATATTGGGATTTGGATGGTTAGTAACGCAACCACTAACATCATCAATAACCATTCTATAAACATTTCCGTGATCTGGTACTCCAGATGCTGACATGGTCAGATTAATGGCCAAAGCCTTGGCATATTCAAACACATGCCGATTTGAAATTAAATAGACTTTTCCCTTGACAGAATCTATCGGTTTTGCAAGCAAAAAACCTGTTCCCATCGACATAACATCACCATCTTCTCCTGACACCTCAATTCGAAGAGTGGCATATAGTAATTGCTCAAAATGACTCATCGTTCATTCCCCCTATATTTACTATATTTTACCCATTAAGTCTCTGGAGTTTTTTCTCAAAAGGAAAGCATTTTATTCTTTGAGGACAGCGGATTTCATCAATTATCGATATTTTTTGGTTTGATTGATTGCAATTGTTTAAGAATAGCATTTGCATTCGACTCCGTGACAGTATTTGGATATTCCTGTTGAAATTCGATGAGCACATCCTTTGCGCGTTTTTCCTGTTCTTCTAGTTGCTCAAACAGTTTAATATAGTTCCCTGTTTTGAAGACGTTCTGAATGAAAGCTATGGTATCTTCTGCAACACCTTCCCAACCTTGATAAAGATGATGCACTGCCAGTTTAATGCTATCCCAAGTGATGGGTTGACCTCTTTTTTCATGCTCTGCCAGGATACCTACGATATCGGACAGGTCGTTCTTATACTTTCGGCCTGACTTCAGCTTCATTGCAATCAAGTATTCTGCCGAAATAGTCCGCACCTGTAGAACGCTGGAGAAGGTCTTGTAGTATTGAGAAAATTCGTTGAGTTTGCTGGTGTAAGAAGCTGTTCGCACAAAATCTGCATTCAACCAACCTCTGGGTAGGTTATATTGGTCACCGATTTGATTGATAGCGTCTTTCATAGACGAAGAGGAATGAATAACTGCATCGATATCCGTTGTCATGTCACGAAAACTATAGTTGACAAGAATTGCCGCTCCACCCACCAGGACAATTTCTGCCGTTGCACCTTTGCCATTTTGCTTCCTGAAAAGCTTAGCAAGTTCCTTCAGATATGTGTCCAAATTGTTTTTGTTAAATGTGTTCGTTATGTCAGATGACATTGCGCACCTCATTTTCCACTATATTATGTCGCAAAAACTCTGGGATGGACTGAGTCAAAGCATCCTCCTGGACGCTTAGTGTATTACTTGTCATCGCCATGGCCAATATGCTTGTAGGATAGAGTATTTCTTGCAGCCTGACGGCGCGTAGCGTTTCATACTTTGTGCACAGCGGTACATCGTTCTCCCGGCTGACATAATCAAGCATCGCCAATAGATAGAGGCTCTCGGGGTACCATTTTCGCTTAAACAGCCTGTCGATATTATCGTTTTTCAAGGTCTCCATGATGAACTTGATATCGCCCAACTCCTTTAGCATATGACAAACATTGCTTTTGTACAGATCAAAACTGATTCGTTTTTGAAGATAAGGGGAAAGAAGCTCTTCCATGCTCAGGCCCAGTTCTTTGGAAAGCTTGTACACTGTTTCCGCTGTACACTTATCCAAATTTGTTCTGCCATGGTAGATATCATTCACCGTAGTATAGGGAACGCCACTGTTTTTCGATAACTGATATAGCGTCATGTTTTTACTTTCAAGCAATTCTGCTACCATCATCTTGACTTCCCTCCTGACACGCTCATTATATCGGTTTACCGTTATAGTGTCAATGCGTTAGATCTACTCAGATTGCCCACGTTCTCAATGATTGCTCTCTGGTTCCAAATCACAACGCCTTAAATTTCTGCTCAAAATCGATTGGTTTTGATGTAAATACTGCCTGCCGAAAGTCCTGAACCCTTTGATAATAATTGTTTTTTTGAAAAAGTCCCAAAAGAGCACTCGCACCACGTCGTCGCGGACTACGCTTAGTTCGCGGCGATTTTTTTGTTAAAAACCCCCTCTCACACGCTGCGTCGCTCCTCCTTGCCCGCCAAAGCCCGCGGGCTTTGACGGGATGACGATGCGGATGTCTTTGATTTGTACCAGGAAATAAAGGGAATTTGCTTATTACTACATTTAACTCGCTGATCGATCTCACTCGATTATTTTGTGTTTTAACATATTACATTGATAAATTACGATTAATTTGTTATCTTAATGCTGTGTAAAAGGTGCAGTTGTTGACCTTGAAACTGAACTATCCGATAGAAAGGGAACCACAATGAAAAGAATAGCAGCATTTATAGTGTTATCATCTCTATTTGTAACTTTGTCTTTCTCTTTTGTTGCTCATGCTGCAGGATCCTATTCTCCTAATGGCTATTATGTCACAGCCAACATCACGAGTGATCTAAAATGCAGTCATAGCGTTTCAATCTCTGGCACGGCTTCTGGAAGCGCACGGTGTTACTATACTTATAATGGGCAGTCATACAATGTGTCAGTTCCTGGTTATGGGGCTCCTGGGTCAGGTTACTGGGCTGCACACAAGACGCTTTCTGATGGTAGAATCTATAAGGCAACAACCGAATAAACAGCACCTTTTACATGTTTTTAAATGCGACCATGGAGGGAATATGCGCACATATCAATCTCGCTTGCTCAGCTGCCTGCTAATCCTTTCATTACTGTTCCTGCCTGTTTTCATCCCCTCCGCCTCAGCCGCCGCCCTTAAGGACAACCCCAGCCTTTACCAAGGCTATCACCGTCTGGCGGAGTCAGAGGGCGGGTTTTATTATTTGTCCGGCGGCCTTCTGCATTATGTCAACACCCAATACCAGCTCAGCACGGTGCTGAGCGCCTCGGGCGCAAGTGATTTGGAGCTAAGGGAAAACCGAAGCCTCC
>JAAZBG010000229.1 GCA_012513915.1 Fibrobacter sp. | reverse complement strand
TCACCTCAAAAACCACTCAGTACTAGTGTTTATAGAAATATATCTAAATAAAATGAGAATTCCATCCAAATTTACACTTGCCTGAACCCAAAATCTCTAGGTATAATGAAAGCAAGTTCCTATCCACATAATGCTGCAAGCTTTTTTAAATGCAGCCGTTCCGGGTTTCATTGCCCGGTGGACCGCATAGAGCTGGAGTTTATTGTTAAACCTGACAACACGCTTTTTCGATGCGTTTGATACAATGCACATCTTATAGCCTTCTGCTTTTATAGTTTCAATCCATTTTACTGCATTCTCGTCCGCCTCCGCCACATGATTTGGCACTAGCGTATTATCAATATCGAGAATAAGGCCCTTTATCTGATTTTTATCCAAAAGCTCTTTCGTAATATCCACTATACTGTCAACAGCAATGCACGGATAGAATATCTTTAACATTGATGCCTCCTGGTTTTATTGTTGAATCCGTCTTAGCTATCATAGCAAAAATCAACTTTACTGGCAATGTTACAGATATCTCAGTTCAAATATTTCTCCATCTTCACAGAGGTGTCGATCAATTCATTCACATACCCCTTTGCTTCCTCTGCCTTATACATATTCTGCGCAGTAAGTGCGCTGGCCTCCTGAGCGCTGGCCGTAACTTCCTCGCTTACGGCGGAAATGTCATTGATACTTTGAACCAATTTATCATTATCTCGCAGTATTTTAGAGACCCACTCATTCACTTTGTTTACAGTCTCTTTGACCTCGTTCATTTTACCGTTAATATCAGAAAATATTTCCTTTGTCCGCGATACCATGATGTTTTGCTCTTCGTTAGATTGTCTGAGAGTCTGAACCTCTAATGCTGATTTGTCAGATTGTTCATTTAATGCATTCACAATTCTTGCAATCTCATTTGTGGATTCCTTACTTTGAGCCGCAAGCTTTCTTATTTCTTCCGCAACAACAGCAAAGCCCTTTCCCATTTCTCCGGCTCTTGCGCTTTCGATAGCGGCATTGAGTGACAACAGATTTGTCTGTTCGGAGATATTTGATATCAACTCTGTTATGACACGAATCTCTTCTGCTTTTTCTTTCAGTATCAGCATGCTATTGTAGGCGCTGTCACTGTTTTGAATCACGCTGAAAGCCTTTTCGCTCAAGTTTTCTACTATGGACATACCTTCCTCCAGGGCCCTTGCAGCATTTTGTGAAATCTGTTCCATATTTTTTGAATCTCTGGAAGCACTTGCAATTAAATTATGTATATTCTGAGTCAGTGTCGACTGAAGCTGAATGTTCTCGGCGGTATCAGCTGCACCCTTTTCGATTTCCTGCACCGCATTTGAAGCAACATCCGTCAGCTCGCTAAGTTCGCTTACAATTCTGTGAACTTCCTTTGAGTTTTTGTCCAGAACTCCGGCTATCTGTAAAACATCCTGAAGTATAGCCTCCTGCTTTTTCCTCTCAGATTCAATATTATTGATTTTATCTATATTAAATTGGTTAGACAGTTTGGTGGATAATATCATAGCCAAGGAAAACAAAGATACGGCGGCAAATTGGATCAGGTAATTCGCCATATTGAACGAATCAGTTAATTTAAGAAATACTATGTAATATAGAATTTTTACTACATTGATAATTGATAAACTGGCACAGCTGGCAACAATGATTCGCATGTCGAAATAAAGAAAATACCCCAATATGATTGGAAACATATAGACAAATACAAGAGGCCGCTCAGGAACAGCTGTAAACATGGTAAAGATATATAGTGCGAAGTATCCTGATAATGTAATGAGTCTCATATTTCTGCTTTGTCGATTCTTTATGTAAACAAATGTTGCACTGATCATGGGAATTAGAATAAGAGCCAGTAAAATGCTGAAAAACGCTAAAGATTTGGTCCCTTTAATAAATTCAATCCCATAACCAACAATGAAAAAAGAATCTTCCATTACGTTCACAAGGAGCACAAAAAAATTCACCTTACTAATCTCGGTTTTGTTCCCTATAAACATCCAAAACATCCCCCTTTGATATGAAGTTTTTTACGATTTTGCATATGATTATAAGCCAATTG
>JAAZBG010000228.1 GCA_012513915.1 Fibrobacter sp. | reverse complement strand
CCCTGCTATCAGCGACAGTATCATTTGAGTAGACACTCCCGACCCACAACAACAAAGAGCCCATCAATAGTGCACAGAATTTCATTTCTCACCCCTTTTCCATACAATTAATATATGCGGTATCAACTGGATTAAATACATGAAACCGGTGTTGGTAATCATATATGATTTGACACTGTATCACCCTATAAAAGTTTCAATTTTCTAATATATATCTTTACCTGATTACTATTGACTCTAATGGGTGAAAAAGGCAAAATCAAATCAGGGAGTTGTTATGCAAATAAAGGAATTATTTTCTCGTTGTCTGAACAGCTTTCAAATGCTTAGTAAATATCAATCAATAGCCAGGCCGGGTGTAATTTTCTATCTGGTGACACTCCTGGTCACGTTAGTTCTGTTAATGTTTCTCATACTGAGAAATTACTATAACGGATCGACAACGCAGCAGTATCGCATTCTGGAATCAGAGGCAAAACTTGCTGCCACGGTTGTTGATGAAAACATGGATCTGTTAATACGCATAGGAATGGCCTACTCTACAAGACCACTGCTGAATTCGTATATTAACGAAAACTCATGGGCAGAGGCAATAATGATCGTGCGGGATTTACTTGATAAAGAAATAGGTATTGACAGAATCATTCTATACGATACCAATGGTATACTAAAAGCTGATTTTCCCGATTTAAATGTAATTGGCGGTGACCGGTCGTCGTGGCAATGGTTCAAAGAGTTCAAAATACTGCGAAAACCCCACCTGAGCGGTATCTACCAGCGTGGTGCAAAACCACAACAAAATGTACTGAGCATAGCATTGCCCATCATGTCAAGCGACCCGAAACCAACCAGCAGTACAGAAATAACAAATGCACATATGATTGGAATTTTACAACTTCACATTGATCCATCCTTATTCAGCAAATGGGCTTCCATTGATTTGGGTGAGGATGGCAAGATATTAATTGTAGATCAATATGGTAAGATAATTCATCACCCACAGATTAAGTCTGCAGATTCAATAGCTGATTATTCCGATATCGAAATTGTAAAGAGGGTTCTATCGGGGGAAAATGGTACTGCACCATATTTTAATACAAAAATACAACGACAAGAACTTGCAAGCTTTCAAAGATTAAATCAATATGGATGGGGGATTATCGTCTCGCAACCATCATCGGAAGCGTTTAAAATCAGAAACAGTACAATGATTACCCTCACAATTATCTGCAGCATAATATTTTTTGGAGTTATTATACTTATCTTTAACATTCTCCATACATTCTACATTCAACAAAAAACATCTGAGGAGATCAGGCAGAAAAACAATGACCTTCAAAAAATGAATATCAGTTTGAATGAAGCATTTGAGAATATAAAAACACTCAAAGGTATGCTTCCAATTTGCTCCTTCTGCAAAAAAATACGCAATGACACCGGTTACTGGCAGCAGATCGAATCGTATGTCAGAGACCATTCAGACGCAGAGTTCTCGCATGGCATCTGCCCGTCATGTTTACGGGAGCACTATCCTGAGATGGCTGATGATATTCTTAACCGTGTGAAGAGTAACGACAGTGGTGAAAAACCTTCGGCCACCTGATTGATTAGTATCACAATTTGCCTGGTTTGTTAACAAAATTCCCCCTTTTATCGTCCATATCAAGGATTTACTTAAAAAGCTAAAGTTCCTGATATAAGTGCCGATAACTATAATGAGAGAACTTAAGAGGCCCGGAGATAAGAAATGATCCGGGAATCTACACCAGGGGGAGACCAGGGAAGGTGAGTAATCCAGGGATGGAGCGTTACCCCACAAAGAAAGAAAGGCAGGTAAGCCATGAACATTTCCAGAGCACTATCGGCTTACGGGGCCAGACCAATTGATGCTGCTGTTAAAAACAACAGCAAGAAAGAGGCCCCGGCAAAAGCGGCGGCGACTGTTCCACACGAACAGGTTGTGTTATCCAGTGAAGCGCAATCATTTCGAAAGGTGATGGAGGCTGTTGATGCCACACCGGAGGTTAGGATTCCATTAGTTGAAGAGATCAGCCAGAAGATCAAATTGAATGGATATCCATTCGAGACCAAATTGTACAAAGCACTCGAAAAGATGATTGAGGCTAAAATTGTATGATAAAAGACTCCATTCAGGAGCTCGATTTTTAAACCCCGCGTGAAATTTATGTTCATGCGGGGTTTTTTCTTGCTTTTATATGCTCCCGTAACTCATTTTATACCACTGTTTTAATTCTTGCTCTGGTGGCGGAATAGGTAGACGCTGCGGACTTAAAATCCGCTGACCTTTGCGGGTCGTGCCGGTT
>JAAZBG010000328.1 GCA_012513915.1 Fibrobacter sp. | reverse complement strand
GAGGGGAGCGGGAGCGAATTTTCATTCCGTCGGCGACGGGGTACGAGCAGGAGGGGACCAATCCGGGCATGCCCTCGTCCTCGACGACGCAAATGCGACACGCGCCGGTGGGGGTAAGTCCTTCGATATGGCATAGCGTCGGAACGCGAACTCCGGCTCTCTTCAGCGCCGTCAGGATCGTGTCTCCCTGCTCGGCCTGCACGGGCCGATTGTCTACTTCGATATTCAGCATCGTATTCCTCATTCTCCAGTTGAGCGCCTCACGGGGTGCTCTACTCCGGGTGGGTGAATTCCAGGTCGCATCGCAGGCAACGGCTGGCCTCGCAACGGGCGGTCGCCTCATCGATGCACAGCTCCACTTCGTCGAAACTCTTTCGACACGAGACCGCCAGATGCGGTGATTCCGGCCGTTCGGCCACCACGCCGTCCTCGTCTTCGGCCGTCACCGGCTCGATGTAGACGGAGGGCAGGCGCACCTTTCGCAGCTCTTTGAGAAGCCGACCGTTCAGGTAACGGTCGATCATGGCGGCGGCCTTCTTGCCGGCGGCGACGGCTTCGATGACGGTGGCGGGGCCTGTTACGAGGTCTCCGGCTGCGAAGACGCCGTTTCGGGTGGTCAGCAGCGACTCATCGTTGACAGCCAGGGTGCCCCACCGGGTTCGCTGGAGGTCTTCGGCCACTCCCGCCAGATCGGGTTGCTCGCTGATGGCTACGATCAAGGTGTCGACACGGGCCTCGAACTCGGAGCCCGTGACGGCCTTGAAGCTGCGTCGGCCGGACTCGTCGATCTCGGTCAGTTCGTTGCGGATGAATCTGACGCCGGTGAGCTTGCCGCCTTGGCTGAGCACTTCCACCGGGGCCACCAAAGCCTCGATCTTGATACCCTCGGCGAGTCCGGCCTCGATTTCCTCGGCGTAAGCGGGCATTTCCTCTCGCGTGCGTCGGTAGAAGACGGTGACCGACTCGACGCCGGGCAGACGGAAGGCGACGCGTGCGGCATCCATGGCGGAGTTTCCGCCGCCGACGATTCCCACGTGGCCGGCTGCGAGGTTTTCGCCGTGCAGGTTGTAGGCCTTGAGGAACTCGATGCCGGGGATGACTCCCTTGACATCTTCTCCAGTGACTCCGAGTCGTCGGCTTTGGTGGGAGCCCATGGCCAGGAAGACGGCCCGGTGCCCCTGCTCCTGCAGGGTTTCGATGGTGAAATCGCGTCCCAACTGCTGATTGCAGCGAAGGTCGATATTCTCGTTGAGCAGTGCGTCGATTTCTCGGGTGAGTCCTTCTCGGGGGAGCCTGTAGGCGGGGATGGCACAGGTGAGCATCCCGCCGGGTCGGTTTTCCTTTTCCAGGAGGGTAACGCGGTATCCCTTGAGGGAAAGCTCATGTGCGGCTGCCAGCCCGGCCGGGCCTGCGCCGACGACTGCGACCTTTGGGGCGTTCTGGTCGGCAGGCTGGACAGCCGGGGTCCAGACCGACGGGTCGACTCGGTCGACGACGAATCTCTTGAGTGAGCGAACGGCGATGGGCTGGCTGCCGGTGGCGCCGGCGCGGCAGTTCCGTTAGCAGGGGTGG
>JAAZBG010000227.1 GCA_012513915.1 Fibrobacter sp. | reverse complement strand
TTACCAGCATTAAATGTCCAGCGACAAATACTATGCAATGATTTCTGATCGGCCATTTCTGACTCCTTCTGAATTGTAAATTCGTTAAATCTGAGTATTTGAACTCAGTTGTTTATTGTATTATACGTGTATACTCTTTTAACTATCGTCCCTGTTTATCAATCTGTTCAATCTGATGTTTACAGAGTGATTTCCATTGTGCATACGCATCTGCATAACGGGCTGTTTCAGTCTTTATTGGTTCAATACGTTTAATCACTGACAAACCAGTAAACGCATCATTGATACTGCGATACATCCCGGCACCGACACCAGCACCACGTGCCGCGCCCTGTGCTCCGTCGGTATTATAAAGTTCAACAGCGCAATCGGTAACTGTTGAAAAAATACCGCAAAAAAGTTCACTTTTAAACATATTGGCATACCCTGCACGTATGACCCGCTTCTCGAGTCCAAGCGTATTCATTATGTCAATGCCCTGATTAAGTGCGAAAATGATACCCTCCTGTGCAGCCCGCAGCAGATGAGCCCGCGTATGACGGGTCAGATCAAGACCGTGAACTGATGCATTGAGTGTACGATTTCCTAATGTACGCTCCGCCCCGTTTCCATAAGGAAGAATCCGTAACCCATCACAACATGCAGGTGCTGTTGCAGCTTCATCATCCATTGCACCATACGGGAAAGGAGTACTGCCGGTACTTATTAGTGTTCTCAACCATCGATTCAAAATACCGGTACCATTTACGCAAAGCAAAATGCCCAGTCGTGCAGCTTCTGCTGTATTATTTACATGAAGAAATGTGTTCACCCGTCCTTCAGGATCGTATGATGTACGATCAGATACGCCATATACCACACCTGACGTACCTGCTGTAGCAGCAATTTCACCTGGATTATTTACATTTAAGGAGAATGCATTGTTTGGCTGATCTCCGGCCCTGTAAGAAACCGGTATACCCTCTTTTAGCCCTAACAGTGATGCAGCCGCAGCAGTTACAGTTCCCTGAGTTCCAAAGGTAGGTACAATTTTTGGAACAATTGATTTATCGATGTTATAATGATCAAGTAAAAAATCAGCACGTTGCATTGTACTGAAATCCCACAAAATCCCTTCCGATAATCCTGATGCAGTCGTTGATGGTGTTCCGGTAAGTTTGCATGCAATATAATCGCCGGGAAGCATGAAACAGGAAATCCGTTTGTAAACATCTGGACGGTTCTCCTGAACCCATTTTAATTTCGATGCTGTAAAGTTGCCCGGTGAATTCAAAAGCCGCGTCATACAAAGTTCATGACCCAGATTCTGATATGCTTTACGTCCAATCTCAACCGCACGGCTGTCACACCATATAATTGATGGCATCAGAGGATTATAATCTTTATCAAGTACTACAAGACCATGCATCTGATATGAGATACCAATCGCCTTTACATCATGGAAATTAACACCGGAAACCGAACGGAGGTGATTTGTTGCGGCCTGTATATGTGTCCACCATGTATCAGGATGCTGCTCCGCCCATCCAGCCTGTTGTGCAACAATTTCAAGTTCATGCGTATCCGGTGATGTTGCAGATGCAATCTGCTTTCCGGTTGCACTGTCGAGCAGCACAGCCTTAACTGATGAGCTTCCGATATCATACCCTAACAAATATCCGTCGTTATGCATATTTTACTCCATTGACAGGGACAGAGTACCCCGTTGGTAAAAAAATTGATATATCCCAGTGTACTAAAACATTTATATCATGACATTAAAATAAAAAATTAATATATTAATGGACAGGTCAAAAAATTAACATGATTATGCTCGGCGATATAATAATAAATCAACACAGTCCAGTAAGGTATACATAATATATATATGGAAAAACAAAAACCGGGTGTTAAAAAAGCATTGGAATATCTTGCTGCAATGCGGGATAGGAAGCTGATTTCCACGCTGCCGCCTATCCGGGCACTTGCAAAAGCATCCGATGTATCCTTTGTCACGATGTGGAAAGCTTTCAATCTTTTTATTCAGGACGGTTATATTGTCCCGACCTCAAAAAACAATAAGTACGTTTTTTCTTATGACAAAGAATTGCCGGAAAAACATGAAGCACCGGAAATTGAATCAGAATACTGCATCAATGAGAGCCATGTATCCTCACGGCAATCCACTACTGACAGAATCTACAAAGATATCATCAGCGGTCGTTATGCAACAAACGAGAAATTGCCATCATGCAAGGAAATGCAGCAAATCTATGATGTGTCCTTCACGACGTTGAAAAAATCTCTTTCAGACCTCGTGCAGGAACAGATAATTGAGTTCCGTGCAAACGGCTACTACCTGCCATCACTTACCGGAAATACCGGTCACTCCCGGATTGTTGTAATCAGTTATGGCATGGATGATGGAAAGCTCTGGGTTGATCATCAGGATAAAAACTATTTCCGGGTAATCGAATCAGAATGCATACGCATGAATATACAGCTCGATGTCATTGTTCACCGTAACAAAAACGACCGGCTTCAGTTTATTCATAGTGCGACGACCAGGGAATATAATCTTGAAGCGCAGTCGATCCTTGGCTACATATTTATTGTTGCAAATATTGATAGTAATCCGGCATCAGTTCTTGACAGATTAGTACGTCTGAAACGTAACATTGCAGTGCTTGATGTCGTTGGCGGGTGGCGGATTCCCCAGTGCGCCCGCAATAACCGTCATGTTCGTTTTTTCACCACGACTGCATCAGAACTCCCCGCAAAGAGAGTCGCCCAATACCTTTTGAGCAAAGGTCATAACCGGATAGCGTTCCTGTCTCCGTTCCATCGTGCCCTGTGGTCAAAACGCCGTCTGTCGACTATTGAAACAATGTACACCAGATGCGGACCTGAGCATAGTGTTGTCCCCTTTGTTTTACCTGATTATGCATATCAGTGGGACTACCTTGACAAAGAAGACAACGACAGCGATCTTAAAACCCTTATCAGTGAGTACTTCCACCTGAAAAAAGAAGCTAAAGGTATTCACTTCAAACAATTTGGAAATCTGGGGTATAATCTTATCAAATACATTACTGATATTAACTGCGGCAGCGCAGAAATATATGAGAAGATGCATCCGCTATTTTCAGCAGCGCTCGCTGACCGCTCCATTACTGCATGGGTAATGGCCAACGATTTTGCTGCAACTATGGCAATAGATTTTCTGAAGGAACACGAAATGCATATTCCCGGAGATCTTGCGATTATATCATTTGACAACACCATTGACGCAATGGAATATCAGTTGACATCATGGGATTTCAACACATTCGGGATTGTCAACATGATTCTTCGATATATCCTTGCCCCCCACACGGTTAAAACAAAGGCTGGCAATGATTTCCTTGAGGTTGATGGAGCACTTGTCATCCGGCGTTCCTGCTGATACAGCATCCGGAGTATTGTTATTTTCTGTCATAAACCCGCAGCATGGCTATCCGCAGTCAGTAGTGACTGTTCGTTTAGTCCTTGCACTTTTACCTGTTTTATTACATATTTAAAAGGTGAACTCTTTGATAAAAAAGAAGTTATCACCAGTGTACCTACAAAAGCATCATGTTGTTAGTCAGTAACCCCCGTTCTTCGGGATCAGAAGGAATCATGAAAATCGAAATCAGAAAATTCAAAAAAAAAGATGTTGATAGTATCATTCCAATTATTAAACAATACCGCGAACATCATCATAAGATCGTCGTTGAGGATTCGCTTATTGCCAGTACCCGTGATATACTTATGTCAATGCTCGAACACAAGGACAGCTTTGTTTTTGTCGCCGAGAAAGACCTGCTCGTTATTGGCTACATGGTAATTCACTTCTGTCCGTTCCCGCTGTTAGGCTCCAACGAGATGTACATAACCGACCTTGTGGTATTACCCGATTACCGCATTAAAGGTGTTGGAAAAGCACTTGTGGATAAAGCAATCGAAACCGGCCGGGCAATGAAGTGTAAACGTCTGATGGTGAATAATAACAAGGCTGCGGAATCCTATATCCGCTCATTTTACCGTAAAAACGATTTCAATGAACGCACAGGATTCGCAAATTTCGTTTATCAACTGGATTAACTGCAAGCTCCACCAGTCATGTAGGGGGTATGTTGATCCCCCGAATGTACTCCCGCTCAAAAAAAATCAATAAAATCCGGGATAATAGTTGTTATATATTTTTTTAACGTTATCAAGCACCACTGACGGTTTATCTGATTTTGTCAACTGACGTACCATGCAGAAGTTTTTTGCTCCGGCACTGAGGACATCATGCAGATTTGAAAAATCTATGCCGCCGATCACAACCGCCGGAACACTTGCAGCATCAAGCTGCTTTTTCATTCCATCAATTCCAATCACCGGATCAGGATTTTTCTTTGTTGGTGTTGCATACACTGGTCCCACACCAATATAATCAGGACATCGCATGCAGGCATCAGAGGTCTGGGATGGCGAGTGGGTTGACAAGCCAATGATCATACCGGGTTTGATCATTGCACGTACATCTTCAATAGGAAAATCATCCTGACCGATGTGGACGCCATCAGCACTGACTTCAACAGCGATTTCAGGACTGTCGTTGACAATAAATTTAGTTAATGACCCAAGTGTGATATGACGCATTTTTTCTGCGGTTCGCCTGATCAAATCATGAGGCGCATCTTTCATCCGCAACTGGACAAATGCGATATTGTGATCAACCAGTATTCGTGTCATCTCCTCATATCCGACAAGCGGATCGGTTAAAACTGCATAAAAACCAAATTGACTATTAATACTCATAGTGTATTCCCCGCACTTCCTTTATCCTGACAGATTATCACAAATGCCCATTCGTTTCGCACGCTGCATAATTATTCAAATACCGCAGATACATGACCCATTTCATCGGACTGTGTCCCCTGAATTCCACGCGGTATGTATTTCCGGAGACGCCAAACTCAAAAAGATCCTTTTTCTGTACAACATAATCAGTTATTTCTCCGACAGGCCATGATACTTTTTGTTCGTTGGCACTGTACGTTAATTCATTTTGATGTAACTCAAGAACGCCATTTCCGTGAACCGTTTCAAACTGCCCCTGGTTATTCTCACGCGTCAACGCAACTGCACTTGTTGCTGTTGTAAATGGTTTCCCACCGGTACATTTTTCGCGCAGAATTGACTTGTGCATTTCAGACCAGTCTTTGAGATCCTTTATTTCCATTCTGGATGGCGTTTTTGATGTCAATTGACAACACGCATCAATTTCCCAGATTTTTCCGCACGCATTGCACGTAATCCTGTTATCATTTGTCGTCAAATGATCTTCTGAACCGCATTCGGTACAGATCCACACAAAACGTTCCAGACCGCAAGCCAGCTGCATACCACTAAATTTCTGTGCTTTATTCCAGGGATCTTTTATATCATTCTGATAAATGCCGTTTTTCATTAGAGTAAAGATTTCATCAGTAGAGAGTTGTGCTACATCAGCTTTATCAGTTACCTTTATTGTTACGGCGACCCTTCCCTTGCGTTTTGTCAACGCCCACCATGGTTTGGAAAGAAAGTTGCCCTGAATTCGAATTGTAACAACAGATACTCCGGTTTTTTTGATTATTTTCTCAATACCAGGGTAAATGAGCTGCGTCTCTCCATCCCAGGTCGTCTGACCTTCAGGGAAGATACATACCGGGTAGTTACTGCGGATCAGATCCATCGTCTTTTTCATCGCTTTAAAATCTGACGCACCCTTTTTCTTGGGAAACGCCCCGATACTCTTAAGATACCACTGTGAAATCCCCTTGCCCCTGAATCCATCGTCGTTGGTCATAAATCCGAAAGGATAGTGGCTATACAAACCGATAATCCACGGATCAAAGAAAGTCCCATGGTTACACACTACAATAAAGGGTGGTTTAGGGAAAGAATCCGATTCCCGTGTCTTGAAAAACCTGAATGAGGGTTTTAAATATAGATGTATAAAAGGATGTGTCAGAAGATTCCACATAATCCACCTGTAGATGTAAAGCCATCTGTTCATACGTACTCCATGATCCTTAATTTTAAATTCGTAGTATATCAGTTGTACCTCAAAATACCTTCTGTGCAAACAAATTCCCAATTCCGGAAAAAAAACTTGATTTAAATGAACAGCACGGATTATTTATATAATAGTGCCGTGCTTTTTCACCACACTTATTGAAAGTTGGCCCTTATGATCAGCTCCGCAAATGTTGAAATAAGCGAGATTCTACCGATTCTCAAAAGTGTTACGATTTTCAGTGGTTTCAACGAAGAGCAGCTCAGGAACATTTGCGAAAAATGTACCTATGTCAACGTAGAAGGTGGCGATATAATTCTGGAAGAGAATAAACCGGCGACTGAGATATTTATCATTCTCAAGGGAAAAGTAACAATCATCCTGAACATTCATGAAAATCCACTTGAAATTGTTGAATTTAGTGCCGGTAATTGCATTGGTGAAGCATCTGTGGTCGGCATACAGCCGCATAGTGCATCAGCAATGGCAAGAGAACGCTCAACGCTGCTGGTACTTTCACGTCAGGTATTAATGCAGCTCTACGATTCAGATAAATCGCTCTTCAGTCTGTTGATTTTAAATATTGCCCGCGAGCTTGCACGCAGGCTTTACCGTACCGATGTAATATTACAGCACTATGGCAAGGAGCACCATCACCGGATCGCAGAAGAAACTATACAGCAAGAAGCCTGATTGCGTTTTTTGAGAGAATATTCTCTTTTTCAGCCATTGTCAAATCCAGACTATCAAGCCAGGCAACAATTTCGTGCTGATCAAACCATGGAGAGTCAGAACCGAAAAGTATATAATCAGTACCATTGGTTTTAATTATGTGTTCAACCAGTCCGGGATCAAGTGATCCCCGTACTGCAGATATATCAAACCAGATCCCTATTCCACAGAGCACCTCAAGAACATCATTCCAGACATTAAATCCACCAAGATGTGCTGCAACAAGCTTAAGCTCCGGGAAGTCGTTGCGAAGTGTTTTAAAAGCAACAGGCATTGCGTGATCATTACTAAACGGCCCCGGATCACGGCCGGCATGGAAAAGCGTTACAAGCCCTGACGCGGCAAGTGACTCATAAATCGGATAATACCTGCGATCATCAATATAAAAGCTTTGATACTCCGGGTGAAGTTTTATTCCTTTTATACCTTTTTCAACAAGAAATGCAATTTCCTTCTCAAAATCAGGATCATCAGGATGCAATGTTCCAAACGGAATAAAGTGCTCGCTGCATAATTCAACTGCTGATTCATTGATCTGCCTTACCTGCGTAACTTTCGTTGCGATCGGTAACAGCACCGAACAGGAAATTCCGGCTGACAGCATCGACTTTTTTAAACCAGCAGCCGTTCCGTCTGTATAGTTATTTAACTCCGGAGCATTATCTCTTAAAACTTTTATTGCCCGTTCGGCAAGTGAATCAGGAAATATATGCGTATGAAAATCTATTATCTTCACAATTGTACCTCTTCAACGTTCAGGCTTACTTATCATTAAACTAAAATAACTTCTTCCATATAATGTATATTGCTGTTTTTTACCGATCCGGTGACGCTACTCTTGCCGGGAGTGCATTTATGTTGTCAAATGATGCTATCAGGTCGGTTTTTTTAATATATTTAACATATAATACTACTCTTACAAGCAAACCGGTAACTACTTATGAGATATATACTTTTTAGCCTGATGCTTTTAATTGTTCCACAATTGACCGAAGCAGAAGAGATCGTCACCAAAGATGGTGCTGTATACAAAGGAACTATCATTGGGGAGAATGTGAACTTTGTCACGGTCTCAATAAACGGAAAATCTGTTCAGATTTTAAAATCGATCATTACAGAAGTTAACGGCAAGCCGCACACTCAATCTCAATCACAATCTCAGCCAACAAAAATCATGTACATTACTGCGTATATGAAAAACCACACAACAATAAATGGTACGCTCCTCTCTGAGAATGACAGCACTATCGTTATCACTGTTGACAACAGGGAAATTACTCTTGTGCGGGATAGTATCAGTGGTATTGAGAAATCAGGCATACCGCCAACGCAGCAATTACCGCCAACGCAGCAATTACCGTCAACGCAGCAATTACCGTCAACGCAGCAATTACCGTCAACGCAGCAATTACCGTCAACGCAGCAATTACCGTCAACGCAGCAATTACCGTCAGCGCAGCAATTACCGTCAGCGCAGCAATTACCGCCAGCGCAGCAATTACCGTCAGCGCAGCAATTACCATCAGCGCAGCAATTACCGGATACACTTTCAAAAAACAGTAGTGTTAATACACCAGCCGGAGCGAAAAGCGATTCCAGAATCCGCATTACATTAAAAAACGGGGCTTCATTTTCAGGAAAAATCCTGTCTGAAAATGAGCGGGTCATTCGTTTTGAATCCGATGGGACAGTAATCAATATTATCCGGCAACTGATAAAAGACATTGACGGTTTAGCTGTTAGCAAAGATAAACTCCTGAAGGATAGCATTCTTGTAAAAAGTTCCCGTTCGCCTGAAAAGTCACAATCAGCAGATACCCTGCCGGACCTGAACAGACTATTTCCGTCTGTGCAGATACCCCAGGGATTGAGTGTCGCGCCGATGGTTGATTCATTAAAATCAAAAAAATGGGAACAGCGCAGCATTCACGCACGATACCTTGCGATGACCGGCCAATGGGGAACACAGGCTGTAGAGCCATTGAGACAAATGTTGTCGGATACCGTTATGTCAAAAATTTACGAACCAATCTGGATTGACTCTTCAAATGTACACCAGTTGTTGCCGCCGGGTGATGAAGCTTCAAGGGCTCTTGCCAGAATTGGAGACACAGGTTTTCGGGCATTACAGCTGTCAGCAACAGATACGAGTCCACTTGTCAGACGCCGGGCCGCTTTTGGTCTTGGCGAAATTTCAACTGTACAGGCATGGAATACACTGGTACCAATGCTTCGCGACTCCGACAGAGGAGTGAGGGCGGTAGCGGTAACAGGACTAAGATCCACCCGGTATAGCGAGCATTTGATCCAGATGCTCAAAGATGATGATGCTGAGGTGAGAACGGATGCTGCATTTATGCTTGGCAAAATGAAAGATAAAAATGCAATCAGGCATCTTCGTTCCCTGCTTTATGACAATCGGTCAATCGTCCGCGCTCAGGCTGCTGATGCGCTTGTCAGAATCGGTACACCGGAAGCAATACTTCAACTGGCAAATGCAACCAGGGATGCTGCAATCAGCGTGCGTGAAAATGCTGCATATGCACTGGGAGAAAGCGGTGATTCATCAGCGGTTCAACCATTGATCCGGTTGCTGAAAGATAAAATTACAAGTGTACGTATTGCGTCAATTGATGCACTTGCGCAGATACGCGACCCACAAGCAATCCCGTCACTTTACTCAATGCTAAATGATGATGATCCGGAAGTAAGGGAACGGGCAGGCAATGCGTTGAAAGACCATACCGATATTCAGAGTCTTATTGATGCACTCAGTAATAAATCCATAAATGTAAGGGAAAATGTGTCGTATCTTCTGTGGTTGATGAGCGGTCAGAATTTCGACCTGGATAAAGAAGCCTGGCAAAACTGGTATAATAAAACAGCAAGTCCTGCCAGGGTACTAAATTAACGATACCAAACATCCATGCTGCAATCACATCAATTTACAAAAGGGAACACTTGAACGTTTTAGATACCAGAAACGATGTTATCGGCCTGGCGGCTGATCTGTTGTCTGATGAATCCAGGGTGTCAGGAGGGATCCCGGAAAAAATTTTCTTTCCTGAATCAACCGAAGACCTTCAATCGGTCTTTCATGATGCACAAAAGGAACAAAGTCAGATACGATTGACAGGAAATCACACAGGTACGACGGCGGGTTGTGTACCGGATGATCATGAGTGGCAAATATCTTTTAACAGAATGAATAAGATCATCAGCTGCGAAAAACATTCTGATGGTATGCTTTTACTGACTTGTCAACCGGGCATATCACTGGAATCGCTGAACCGGATTCTTGACAATCCATCACAACTTCCCAACACATTCCCCGGCAAAGAGTTACTTTCTGAAAAATGTTACTGTTATGTACCGGATCCTACTGAAATGCACGCACAACTTGGCGCAACAGTCGCAACAAATGCATCCGGAGCCCGTTCTTTTCGATTTGGTCCGACACGCAATTCCATTTTCGGACTTACGGCCATCACACCACAGGGTGATTGCATTATTTTACAAAACAATACAAGAATCAATCCATCAGAAGGTTTTTCTTTTACCGGTGGATTAACGCGGACGATTTCAATTCCACCAATTCATTTCAGGACACCGGACATTAAGTGCAGCGCTGGTTTTTATTGCAAAGAGGCAATGCGGCCTATGGATTTACTTATAGGCAGTGAGGGGCTGCTATGTGCATTCGCTTCAATTACCGTACTATTACAGCCAAAGAAGAACATACTGGCAGGCTGTTCCTTTTTCTCATCACTGGAAAGTGTTCTTGAGTTTGTTACGTTCCTGAAAAACGAACCACAGGTTCTTTCAATCGAGTTATTTGACAAAAGTTCTATACATTTTATTCGTCAATACTACAGGCAGTTCCCCGGTTCACTTCCGGAGTTCCCGGCAGGTACAGATCGCGCAATCCTCTGGGAATTCAGTGATCAGGATCCTGATCCATTTGATGCAGTCTTCGACCGCTGGGAAAAAAATCTTACAGCATCGGGTTCATCATTTGACAGCACATGGAGTGGATTTGAAAATTCAGAGAAAGACAAATTAAAAAAGTTCCGTCATGCACTCCCTGATGCAGTGAATCAGACCATCACGCAGTACAAGCAGCAGCATAATCAAATCAGAAAAATCGGAACCGATACTGCACTTCCGGAACATTCGTTCCAAACCGTATATACGGAATACCTTCGAATCATTGATGATGCCCGGCTGCAGTACGTATCATTTGGTCATGCAGGCAATAACCACATGCATATCAATCTGATGCCGTCATGTAACACTGAATACGAACGGGCCCTTGATGTCTATGATCAGCTGATGCAGGTAACGATTGACGCAAAGGGAACTGTATCTGCAGAACACGGAATCGGGAAAATTAAAAAGAAGTATTGTGCCGCAATGTACGGAGAAAAGGCGATCGACGAAATGCGTTTAATTAAATCATCCTTTGATCCCTATTGGATTTTAAACAAAGGAGTAATGATTGACAAGTAAAACAGCAACGATTACAGTGCCCTGTTATGCATGTTTCTTTTACAAAGTATTGACGAATAGGGTAATTCATTTTCAGATGTATAAACCGGCATTATCTGGCTGATTCCCATTTGTGAAAGCAGTTCATAGATCTCACCGTTTGGTTCAAGTAAGCACATATCACCATTAGCATCCTTGAGTTTCTTTAAACAACTGACAAGTGCAGCTACTGCTCCGCTGTAAAGATATGATGCATCAGAAAAACTTACCGCGATATTTTCTTAAATACTACTGCTTATGCCGATCGTTTTTTAAAACTGAATACAAACAGCTCTGTGCGATCAGATTTATCTGATCAAATTCAGGCAGTAACGACAAGATGCCAACCAGCCGTTCAAGAGCTATCGGGATAAATTCCTTGTACCACTCTTTTCCTTTATGAATCGAGAGGTTTCCATATGCTCCCAGTGCCTGCATCAGACGTTGTGCCGCGCACATATTGAACACATCGTCACCATCAGTTCGTCCACAGGTCTCATAATAATAGGTTAATAGTTTCAGTATCTCTTCACGTGACAAACAGGAAACGTATGGATCGCAGAGCAGTGATGCGACATCATATTCGGCAGGTCCCAATCGTGCACCCTGAAAATCGACAAAACGAACAGCATCGTTTTTTATCATTACGTTTTCAGATTGAAAGTCACGGTGAATGTATACCCTGGGAAGCAGTGATGTCCTTCTTGCAAGTTCCTCACGCTCCCTTTCCCATTTCTTTGTCAACAGCGCTTCACAACCGCAAAAATCGGTAACACAGAACTTTGAAAAATACCATGTTTCCCACATAAAGGTGTCATAATCCATCGCCCGTGCATTGACTGATTGACTTACAGAAAGATCAAGATTCTGCCATTTGCACAACGCATCAAGAACTTTTTTGTAAACGCTGGTAATCTTCTGATTATCATTCAAATTGTCAAGACAATACTGCTTCAGTGTACATTTTCCGAGATCTTCTTCAAGGATCAGACCATGAGTGGTATCCTTTTTATAAATTTCAGGAAGGAACGGCAGGTGCACTGAAATATCTCTCTGCATTACAATAAACCTGTCCCAATCCTCATCCCTGCAGTCCCATACAATTAACACATATGATGTTTCTTCTTTTGACAAACGAATGAAATAGCGTGATGAACCTGCATGTCCGGCAAGCTCCGTACTCCATTCATCAGGATTAAATCTGTCAATAGCGTTCTTTAGAAAATCCAGCTGTGCCGGTGTCAATTGTAATTGCTGGTTCATGAGATTTCCAGTGCTCCAAAAGGTGTGTACAATTTATTTATGATATTCATCTCTCTTACATCCGTGCCGGGCCAGATAATACTACTTGTAATTGAAGCCCCCTTGAAAAGTGTCGTTCCCACCCATGAGGATGTTAACGATTCTTCAACATGATCCTTACAAAGTAATGGATATACAGATTTTTTTAACTTGTCAAAATAGTAATTATCAGGCAAGTCAAACGAAAGTGTGCCACTCAGAAATTCACGGTGAACATCCGCGAGAGCTTTTATTGTACCGATATCGCGCCAGTACCCCTGCTCCTGTACCGATACAGATACTGTAACCCCCAGTTCAATTGCACGTTTCCACACAGGAACAATTGAAAAATCATCAGTGGTGACAAGATCAAGAAATTCTTTTTTATACAAAGCGGCGCCAATAAACGCGGCTTCCTTTGCCCCTTGCGGGTAGTGAGGAGTATCTGCCGGTGTACCGATATACTTTTTTGTCAATGAATCAAATAAAATAGTTCCCAATCCATGACTGCAGGGAAAAGCAATTAACGTACAAAGTGCATCGGATCTCTCAAAGTCTTTTATTGCTGCCTGCAAATCAAATTTACAAATAATATCAACGTTCAGCATAAGAAACGACTGGGCACCCTGAAGAAATGTTCTTGCATTGTCAAATGCGCCTCCGGTCCCCCTGATCTCACCGGATTCAACAAACAGATCAAAAGGGTACTGTGTTGACATACAATACGCTTTCATTTGTTCAGGCATATAGTGCGCATTGACTCCAAGTTCCCTGATCCCCGATGATGCAATAAATTGCAGCGCATGGTCAAGTAACGGCCTGCCACAAACCGGAACAAGCGCTTTCGGAATATGATTTGTCAACGGCCGCATTCGGGTTCCGAAACCCGCAGCAAGTATAAAGCCTCTCATTTACCGCTGCTCCGGATAAAGTGCCACAGCATTAAACTCTTCGAGAAATTCCCCATAGCTTTGACGCCACTCTTCTGCCATATCGTTTACAGGTATTCCGGCTATGAGTTTTTCACGCATACGGCTATCACCGGCAAGAATATCAAACGGCATTTTAGTCTTTTCATATTCATATGGAGGACTTTTGAATGCAAACTGGCCGCCGGACGTTTTAATGATTGCGGCGATAATTGCAGCAGCAGTCTTTACTGGATAGTACATTGAAGGATTTGTAACATGAATCTGCATCCCGTAACAGAATGTCCCGTGCCATTTCTGAAACGTTGGAATAAATCCATGCTCCCTGAATGTACATCCGCTCAGTTCATACGAAAACAACGCTTTTTTAAAAGCCTCAAAATCAATATACGGAGCACCGAACAGTTCAAACGGGCGTGTTGTCCCGCGTCCTTCAGATGCATTGGCAGCTTCAAAAAGCACCATACCGGGATACACAACCGCAGTATCAACTGTCGGCATATTCGGTGATGGCAATACCCAGGGAAGACCGGTCTGTGGCCATAATGAGTTGCGCCACCAGCCATCCATTTTTACAATTTCAAGTTGACATGACGGGTTATACTTCTTTTGAATAAAGAGTGCCATCTCCCCCATTGTCATTCTGTGACAAAGCGGTATTTCTGCACCCCCGACAAACGTAAAATACTGAGGATCCAGCATGTAACCGTCAAGCGGTACTGCACCAATTGGATTTGGCCTGTCAAGCACCCATACGCCAATACCCTTTTCGGCACAGGCTTCCATGCACAACTTTAAAGTCCACACATACGTATAAGGCCGTGCACCGACATCCTGAATATCAAAGACAAGTGCATCGAGCCCATCAAGCATTTTCGGTGTCGGTTTTCGATTGGTACCGTAAAGGCTGTATACAGGGACTTTAAGCACCGGATCCACCGCACCTTCCCATTCAATCATATTATCCTGGGTCTGTCCGAATAGACCATGCTGAGGACCAAAAACAGCTTTCAACGTGCACAGCGGATTTTTATGAAGCACATCTATTATATGAGAATAGGATGATGTAATTGATGCAGCATGACATACAACACCAACATTTTTCCCTTTTAATGCAGAAGGAAAGTTTTGTAAAAAACAATCAAGTCCGAATTTTACCATAGTAATATTCCTGTTTTTTGATCAAATGCCATTAAGTTCTTTGTAATCAACAAGGTATAATTCTTCATCATGTTCAACTGCATTGATCAGTATTTATCACTTCGTGGGGCATCATGATCGCTTGCAATATCCCACATTATTTACATGCATTAATATAATTAACCACAATCCGGAAAAATCAATAATTGCCATATCCTCTACCCGAGGTAAACAACAGATACATCAAGCAGGTGTTACGATACCGGACATAACCGTTTTTATCAGCAGGCAGCAGTATATGTATAATTAAAAAAGTCAAAAAAAGCAGATCAACTTGCTCTTCTCGATTTAGAATATTATATTATATGTCTGTTGTAAAACTTTTTTCTATAGAGAGAAGGTGATACTCATGAACGGTATCGTTGTACGCGAAGATGAAGCCTTTGAAAAAGCTCTTCGTAGATTCACAAAGACATGTGAACGTGCTGGTATTCTTTCTGACGTTAAAAAATATCGTCACTACGAAAAACCAAGCGAAGAAAAGAAGAGACGTCTGAATTCATCAAAGCGCAAACGCATTCGCGAAGAAAAGCGGATGACATTCAAGTTTGATCGCTAAGCTGAAAATAATGGGGGACGAAGTAATTCGTCCCTTTCTATTTGTTATAGTTTCGCCAGACCCTGTCTTACAGTTTCTTTACAAGCTCTATAATAACTGCTTCCGTTTCTTTGCGAAAATCATCAACAGATCTAATCAGAAGCTGTTCACTTCCTGCTTCAATGATGCCACTGTACCCTGATTTCTCAATCTGTTCCAAAACAACACCAAGCCGCAATGCCCCGACCGTACGTGCAGCACCTTTAAATGTATGTGCAATAATAGCGGAATCTGTTACATTTCCGCTTAAAAGCGCCTGCTTTAATTCATTTTGATAATAAGGCATTTTCTGAAAAAAAAGCAGCAGCGCTTCCTTGAAAATTTCATCATCATCAGCCATGTTTTTCATGGCATAATTCCTGTCAAAAACCGGAATATCCCTGTTATTACAACCAGTCTCCATACACACCTCTTCTACATGACTTGTGCCTTGAAGATACTTCCTGATTATACTTTTTAACTGGTCAATCTGGATAGGTTTTATTAGATAATCATCAATGCCGACACTTGTACAGCGGGAAAGATCCTCCTCCTGAACGGTGGCTGTTACTGCAACAATTGGAATCCTTTGATTATTCTTACCGGCTCCTCCAAGGCGAATAATCTGAGATGTCTGATAGCCATCAATTTTCGGCATATGAAGATCCATCAGGATTAAATCAAATGATTTTGTCTTTAAAATTTCAATGCACTCCTGTCCATCCTCAGCGGTTGTAACCTCAAGCCCGTCCTTTTGCAGCATTTTGCGTATTACGGCCGTGTTAACCTCATTATCTTCCACAACAAGGATTGAACCGCTCAATATTGCGAAATCAGCAGACTCCTGAGATTCAAGTACATGTTCAATACTCATGCCAGGTTCTTCAGAAGCAGAAATGAATGTTATTGTGAAAACAAACCGGGAGCCCTGACCGGGTACACTTGACACCTGTATATTTCCCCCCATCATTTCAATAAACCTTTTCGAAATAGAAAGTCCAAGACCTGAACCACCATACCTCCTGCTTACCGACTGATCTGCCTGTGTAAACGGCTGAAACAGATTTGGCATTGTTTTTTCGTCAATACCAATACCGGTATCCTCTATTTCAAACCTGAGCGTTACAGCATTTTCATCCCTGCCGCAGTTCATAATCCGTATCGCAACATACCCATCATTTGTAAACTTGACTGCATTACCGGCAAGATTCAACAGCACCTGCCGTAACCGCCCCGGATCTCCATAAATACTCATTGGTATTGTAGAATCAACCTCTACCCTGAAGTCGAGTTTCTTTTTTTCTGTCTGAAAAGCAAGTATCAACTTGACATCCTCAACAATTTTATAAATTTCAAAAGGAACATTTTCAAGAGTAATTTTATCTACTTCAATTTTTGAAAAGTCAAGTATATCGTTCAGCACCGTAAGCAGTGAACCAGCACTTGTTTTAATCGTTGATGCATATTCCATCTGCTCCACATCCAGCGAAGTAGTCAGGAGCAATTCGCTCATACCGATAACGCCATTTAACGGTGTACGGATCTCATGGCTCATATTAGCAAGAAATTGACTTTTTGCTCTATTTGCATTTTCAGCTACCAGAGTCGCATTCTTGACATCCGTGATATCATCAACAGTACCGATTAATCCACCAACTGTGCCATTAGCTTTTTTATAGGCAGCCATACGTAGGACAAGGTACCTGGTTGTTCCATCAGGCATATCAAACCGTGCCTCAAATATCTGGCAAACGCCTGTATCCATGGCGTCACGACTTTTGTCAACAAGCGCAGGAACAAGATATTCAGGCCACATTTGCTCTATTGTATTTCCAATAATTCCCTTTTCACTTTTCCCGACAAGTACTTCAAATGCAGGATTGCATCCAAGCATTACCATTGATGCATCTGTATAGAGAATAGGATTTGGCATAGCACTAAATAACGCATCCTGAAAGTGAAGATGATTATGCATTGCTTTCTCGGTATGAATCCTTTGCAATACAGCACTGACCTGCATAAAAAACAGCTCAATTGCATCTGCATTGGGAAGATCGCCATCATGGTGACTTAATATATGTATACAGCCTAATACAGTATCCCTGTAACGCAGCCCCATAGTGAATGCACTGCGAATATCTCCACTAAGTAAAATCTGCTCTATCACTTCATCCGGAAAGTTACCGGCAGCAAGTTCTGCGAGACCACCTTCATGACGGGTAATTGTGCCATTACGTAAACATTTTGATACCTCTTTGGTAATTAGAAATCTTGAACCAACAACACGAAAACCGGCGACGCTTTCGAGCATATTCAGGACTTCATCATCAATACCGCTTATCCCAAAGACTTTAAGCCAGTTGTTATCCTCAACAAAATTGACGACGACAATTGACTCCGGTGCAAGTTTTTCAAAATTATCGTTAATATATTCATATATTTCCTTTTCATCTGATGATGCCATAAGCTTCAGAGAGCTTGTGCTAAGAAACCGGAACAACTCCTCTTTCTGCTGGATATCAGCAAGTGCACCCTGAATTGACTTGTTCTTCTCCTGCAAATCAAGATGACTTTTGTACCGGGCACGTTCATAAAGAAATGATGTAATCATAATTGACAGATATGCACATGAAAACCAGAACCTGAAAAGAATCGGCCACCTGGTCAATTGAGGAAAAAAGTCACAAATGCAAAATTCAACAATCATGAGAGAAAAAACTGAGAGTGTAAAGTATGTACCATACCTCATTCCAAGGACAAGATACGCTACTACAGGATAGGTGAACACCCATATATACCCGGCATCAAAGGCCCCCCCAAATGCAACCAGAAATACAAACAGGATACCGATCAATCCGATGGATACTCTCAGTGACCGATCATCAATTTTTTTCCGTAAACGTAAAAACAAAGCAATTGACAGTATCAAAACTGCAAATTCAACAGTAAAAAGCAGATAACTGGATATATACAATGCTTTTACCGATGCAGCCAATGAATTTAAGGACGATACGATTAAGACGAGGTAGGTAACAAAAACGCCTTCTTTTTTTCCGGGCGGAATCGACGTCAGATTCAGGAAAGATTCAACAGATTTCAACATGTGTCCTGTATCCTATGCTAAGTATGTTTATGAAAAAATCTGATAAAAATGTAGCTGATATTACAAGATAAACAGATTCTCCTGTAACAAAAAGAGAACTTACAATTAAAGAATACCTAATTGTAACATTAAAATGTTACTTTTCGCAAGTAATTTTTTTATTTTTACATTAATCCTGATTTCTGCAGAAATCAGGCATCCAGATCCTGATGTGTGGTTTCAAGCAGGTGTAAAATCTGCTCGTTAAGAATCTCTCCTAAAAGGAATGTCTTCTCGTACTGCTCTGTGGATATCGTCGGAACATCGTCCTTAAATACGTGTAGCAGCATTTTGTTTATGATGAAGTTTTTCCATCTATTGAATTCCTTAAGTTTATCGTAGGTGTCTTTTTCGATATAACCAAGGATGAAAAGCAACTTTGTGCATCTGAGATAATTAAATTCGTCAAGCAGATCCTCAATCTCACGTGAATCTGCATAATTCTCTTTACGTATCATAATGATAAGAATTCTCAGACTTATCTCAAGGTTTCCGTGTAATATTTGAAGACCCTCAATATAAAAACCATTTTTAAACGCGATCTTGGCATGTTCATGTGTGGTCATGCTTTTCAATTGAATCATATCACGTTGTTGTAACATCAGGTTTCACCCCTTAAGGTAGGCTAATTCATTTATACTTGAACTTGTCCTGCACGACAAATGATCTGATAAATATACATACAGTTAAAAAAAAATCCAGTGTTAATTTTATTAAAGCTGCCTTGCCCAGAAATCCTGGATAGATGCAGTAAGATCCAATGCTGTTACACGTTTATGAGGAAACCATTCAGGGGGAAACAATGCCTGATAACGGTTGCTTGTAAATCGGCTATCGATAAGAATAATGACTCCCCTGTCGCGTTCTGTACGGATTACTCTGCCTGCCGCCTGAAGCACCTTATTCATCCCCGGGAACATATATGCGTAATTATAACCGTCCATCTGATTGTTACTGAAATAATGCCGGATCAAATCCCGCTCAAAACAGATTTGAGGAACCCCTGCACCGATAATAAACACCCCTATACAGCGATCGTCCTTCAAGTCAACACCTTCAGAAAACATCCCGCCCATCACACAAAAACCGATTGTCGTTTTCAAGGGTGATGGTTTAAAAGCCGCTATAAACTGCACCCGTTCATCTTCACTCATAGACGATGCCTGGACCTGCAAATCCAAATCATATCCTGATGCATTAACAATATCATAAATAGTCTTCATATATGCATACGATGGGAAAAATGCAAGATAATTACCGGTTCTCTTTGAAACGGTACCAAGAACTATGTCTGCAACAGCCTGCGCACTGAACTCCCTGTCAGCAAATTTTACTGATATATCATTTACAACCGCAACAAGCCGGTTTGCTTTGTCAAATGGTGATTGAAGTACGACAAATTGATCCTCACGGTCACCACCAAGTATAGTCCTGAAATATTCTCCGGGGAGAAGGGTCGCTGAAAAGAGTACTGATGACCAGGCTCTGTTTAGTACAAGACGAAGGTTATATGATGGATCAAGGCAATACATCCGGGCGGTAACATGCTTATTGTCAATTGACATATATGATGTATAGTGTTCATCGTAGAGTTCACTGATTTTAAGAAATGTTACCATATTGAAATATGCAGTTAACAAATCAGTATCGGAAACAAGTTCACGATGTACAGCAAACAGTTCCTTGCAATAATCACAAAACGGACGAAGCAGATCTGTAAATGTTTTATTCAGCGGTTCAACAATAATCCGGTTCTGTTGCCCTGACAAATCCTGATATTCTTTAAGAAACCTGATACACTTATTTACTTTTGTCATCCCCTGACGGCCATACTTTTTAAGGCGTGTTTTCAGGAGTTTCAACTGGTCGGTGGATATATCTGCAGAAAACATCTCACGCGCTCTGTCAACAAGATTATGCGCCTCATCAATAAGGAAAACATACTTTCCTGCTTTATCTGCAAAAAAACGTTTCAGATAGACAATCGGATCAAAGACATAATTATAATCACAGACAATTATGTCGCAAAAGAGCGTTATGTCAAGAGAAAACTCAAAGGGACACACGGTATGCTTTACCGCATACGCTTCAATGGATTCTTTCGTATAAGAATCATGTGATGTGACTATGTCCCAAAGAGCATTATTAATCCGTGTAAAGTGACCGTTTGCAAAACGACACTCCCGTGCATTACAGGTAACGTTACCATTTAAACAGACTTTTTCTTTCGCAGTAATTACCGCCGAACGTATGGCAGTTCCCTTTGTTCGTATGAGCTCCAGTGCCTGCGCAACGACTTCCCGGTTAATTGTTTTCGCAGAAAGATAAAAAATTTTATCTGCATGGCCCAGACCAAGCGCTTTCAGTGATGGAAATAGGGTCGAAATTGTCTTTCCTGTACCGGTGGGAGCATTGACAAATAGTCGTTTACCGTCGCGAACAGCCCTGTAAGCCGACGCCGCAAGTTCCCGTTGATTCATGCGGTAGGTTTCAAATGGAAACTTCAGAATATCAATCGTCGCATTCCGTTTTTGTTCCCAATCCTGTGACATGATTGCCCAGCGGGAATATTTTTCAACCATGTCATTAAAAAAGGCATCAAGCTCTTCAAACGTTTTACTTTTAACGAACTGACGGATCGCTTCTGTTTCCTGGTAGCACCATGTTAATCTGACCTGTATCTGCGGAAGCTGCTTTTCAAGAGCAAAGATATAGGCATAACAGTACGCCTGTGCCCAGCACACCGGTTTGAAATTTTCATCAATAGAATCAATTGGAAATGCGACCGTTTTTATTTCGTCAATACACCAGTTGCCATCCCTGTCACAGAATGCACCATCCGCGCGGCCATCAATGGTAAGCGTCAGCAAACCGCATTGCACCGTGTGCTTCAGCCACACTTCAGATTCATAAGTATCGCCGCTTGACTTCTGAATTTTCCTGTGAAGTCTGGCACCTTCAGTCATGTAGGAATCTGATGAAAATGCGCCGCCAAGATCTCCCTCACGAAAGATAAATTCGACTAGTTGACGAATTGCTATTTTTTTATTCACGGGGGATCCGGGTTTATTCGTAATTCGTGAGTCCGGCCTGCGCAATCAGTTCGTTCTCATTTTTTTTCATCGTCCGTATATTAAATAATTGTCCGGCTACAAAATATTCATTCCCAGTAGCGCAAGCATGACCACACCAAGGATAAGCCGGTACCATACGAAAGGAATAAAATCGCGGGTCTGGACAAATTTAAGAAGCCATACAACAGAAAGCCAGGCAGTCACTGTTGCGACAGCAAATGCGATAAGGGTTTCCACTGTGTAAAGAGTTGCTGCCTGGCCGGCATCAACAAGATCTTTTACTTTCAGTGCACCTGCTGCAAACATGGTCGGGATACCGACAAGAAATACAAAGCGAACAGCAGCCGGACGGGATAACCCAAGAAGCAGTGCAGCCATAATTGCAGATCCAGAGCGTGATGAACCCGGGAAGATTGCAGCGATTAATTGACCAACTGCAACAGCCACGACAATCGGCCATGTTATTGTCTCACTCAGAGTATGTTTATGAGCATGTTTCTCGATGACATAGATTACTCCTGCACCGATAAGTGTTGCAATAGCAATCGGCAGAACATTATCCGGAAGTGCCAAACCACATTTTGTAGCGATCAGTCCCCCGATACCGGTTAAAACAAAGCATGATGTAAGTTTTATCGCTTCATCCCGTTTTAACGGGTCCTTTAGCCCAAGTGCGAGTTCAAGCAGATACTTCCAGAAAACAACCGTTACTGCAACTATAGGACCAACCTGAATAAGGACATTAAATGCATCAGACTGATGATAGTTGAGAATACTCTCTGCAATCAGCAGATGCCCGGTTGATGAAACCGGTAAGAATTCCGTTAATCCCTCAACGATACCTACTATTATTGCTTTGAGTATGTTTTCCATTATCTACCCTTTATTCTGATGTTTTCTTAAAAATATTCTGTGAATATAAATTATGGCAAACTCAGATTTAGTCTCAGGATTTCATGGACTTCGGGAAATCACCACATCTGCAGTGAACCGGTATAAAGAAGGTTTTATTACAAAAAACACGAAGCTGTCAATCGAACTCTATCGGCCGGTCAAGAGTAAAAATAATCACTTTTTCACCAGTCGCGGTACTGATATCTGTATGAAGACTTCGGACGCGGCGGCGAGTCAAACTGCGGATTTTATCCTCAAGTTCATCACGTCCGTTTTCAATAAGTTCAATCCGGACAAGTTTGATCAGTTCACGGGCACGAGCGTTTTTATCTGATTTTGCAAGAGCAAGCTCACTGCGCGTGAGTACACCCCTGAACCGCACAATAATCATATCTTCAAGAATATAGGTTTTCGTTTCAAGAGGCCCCCGGCCCATATGCTCTTTCTCAAACCTGGTGAGAGCATCAGAAATTTCAGCCTCAATCTGACCTTTTGTTTTATGCAACAGAGGACGAATCATCATAGCCGCGCCCGTTTTCCTTTTTTCTTGTATAGAACTGACCGACATGAAACAGTAGTAACCATCATCTCAATCAGAACACTACAATATAAATCCAGACAGTAGGGAGAACAAGCGAACCCTTGCTGATGCAGCTCTGAAGAGCGAAATGTTAAAAAACACCTTTTATGCTGTTTGCAATTTGCCGGAGGCATTCAGGTGAGGATGTAGGTGTTTTTGAGACAATACATGGTTTTTGATCATAAAATGACCCAGCA
>JAAZBG010000226.1 GCA_012513915.1 Fibrobacter sp. | reverse complement strand
ATTTTACTCCGGCTGCAGATATATACACAACAACCGATCACCTGATTGCTGTTATTGACATGCCGGGAGTTGGCAAAGGTGATGTAACAATTGAAGTTGACGAAAACAATATTCTTTCTGTTAAAGGCAGACAATCGTTCCAGACACCTGGCAATCCTGTTGTTGGTGAATTTTCCAAAGGCTGTTACTACCGGGCATTCAGCCTTGGAGATTCCTACAACCGGGAAGCCATGTCTGCATCGCTCGATAACGGGGTTCTTGAAGTGCGCATTCCGTTGCGTGAGGAACAGAAACCACGGAAAATTGAGATCACTGTGTAACAATAACTGATCAGGTGATTGGTATACTTCGAAGAGTTTTGAATCATTTTTTATACTAAAACAGAGATGAACGGTTTCATTCATCTCTGTTTTTTTATTGCACCTGTTGTCCCCATATACAACAGCGTACCCGGTCAGAATTATCATAGCATGTGTATTCCTGTATATTCAGCCATTGAATTGACAAAACATATTCCATGGTGTATGTTTACTATATGAACACAAAAAAACACAGTATTACAAAAGCCGATGATGATCCGTTTATCAGTTATCAGCCGGTTCTCTGGAATCCTAATCCTAAAGACCCTGGTGCTGTCCCTATTTACTCTACCAAGCGTGATCATGGTGTTGGTGGTATATGGAAATTGTGCAATCTGAATGACCAGGTTAATGACAATAAGGATACCCTTGATAAAACAATTATAAGTTACAAAATTTCTCACTCTGAGTATCCGCTCTTTACCGGTCACGACCTGTTCAACAGTCCCTATCCTTATGATACCCGGGCAATCGGTAATCTGCTTGGAGAAATTGCCGAACGGATTTCCCGCCGCGTCATGAAAAACTTTCTGAAACATTTCCACAAAGAGGGCAAAACCGGCGGTATTTTTGACAAGCGGTTTGATCCAAAAAACCGTGAGGATTTTATTGTTCAGCACACTGATAACTATATTTTAAAAATTCAGAAATACCCTAACCTTATTATCCTCAAACATTCCGGCCACGGTAAATACGGGTATGAGAACATTAAAGAACTGGATGGTTTTTTTGATTATCGCTATAAAGGACAACGATATATTCTCGTCCTTGAAAGTAAGCTTGAGAAAATTAATGTCGATTGTAACGATCTGGTCGAGAATCTGTTTAAACCTTTGAAAACACTCTTTCCCGAAGCAAAGTTCTATTATGTCCTTTTTAGTGATAAATCATCAATTTATGTAAAACATCAGTTTGAAAAACGCCGTCAGCTTCGGGACCTTCCAATAGAAATCTACAAAACGCTAAAAAGCTTTAATATCGGAACGCTCTTTTTTACCTTTGATGAAAAACGCAAAGACGTTGATACCATGAAAGACTTCCTTATGCTCCAATACAGAACAGTCAGAAATCTGTCACATACTATTCACGGGAAAACAGTAATTTCAGAAAAAGAGCTTACTATCTTTGATGGCGGAGAGACTCCGCATCTTAAGCTGGTAAAAGATCCGCATAGCGGCTTATGGAAAGAAGTGCAGCTTCATCATAAAAAATGATGTCTTAAAGTTTAAGCCAACTGCTATAATTGATAGTAATTTGAAGGGCAAAAGCTTATATTATACCCTGATCGGTTTATTGATGTTCCTTCGTCTATTGAACGATAACTGTTTAATAAACTTCATTTCAAATTTTGGAGGTTTGTAATGTTTTCAAGAAAACTAATCCTTGCAGTTTCAATACTTGCACTTGCATTCTCGTCCAGCTTTGCCCGCAACATATTGGAAAAAAAAATATTTTATGTAAATAATGTCAATAAAACAGGTGTGGCAAAATTCTGGGTGATCTATCTTGGTGGTTTTGATGTCAACCTGACCCGTAAAATTCCCGGAGAAGGTGATGTACCTGTTCAGGCTAAAGTAAACCTTCAATTGATTTCATCAGGATACGTTGAGGGCAATGGTTATGGTACAAAAGGAAAAGTCGATTGCCTCCCGACACTTCTTTTTGTTAACAACGGTGAAGAACGCAGGATTGTTCTTGACAGCATTGACTATATCTATGATTTTGGACGCAAAGTTCAGCTTAAAACGGGAGAGAGCGGTGACCTTGTTCTTGACATAGAAGGCAACAAGGTTAGTTCCAGGAAATTTATTATGCGTGAATACAAACTGACAAATTACTATGGCGAAGAGATCCTCAAAGAGGGCTCTCAGGAAACCGCAATTGTTGCAATCGCGCTCTCACAGGATGGCCTTGCGAAAGCTCAAAAAGCACAGGCAGTTCTTGATGCAAATACAGAGCAAAAGTAATTTCTGATGGTTCGTGCTCGTTAGCACGAACCATTATTTTTACATTTTTCCCGATTTTGCTGGTTAGCACTCAACTGATTATTACTCACTGTGTCACAATGCAGTATTTATTAGTAGAAAGAATCTCATGATTTTATGATTGCATTACCAGCCTCTTTTACTCATAGGCAGGATCATGACAACTTCATCATTAGGCATTTGTGTTGGTGCATCCAACATTAAAGCAGTAGAACTACTTGAAAACAATGGAATCATTTCCGTTGGCCGTATTACCGTCGTGCACCACGAAAGTAATCCTCAGGATACCTTTGTAAAACTTACTTCCGGCTTTGATCTGACAAAATATGATTACGGAATGTTAACTGGAAGAAAGTTCCGTGATATAAGTACGATTCCGTCAATTACAGAAGCAGAATCAATCGAATACGGACTTCAATACCTCTCAGCACAGAAGCAGATCACCAATGAATACAGTGCTCTTGTCAGTCTTGGCGCTGAAAATTTCATTGCATTCCTCCTGAATAAGGATGGAGCAATCTCCAATGTCGAAACCGGTAACAAGTGCGCATCAGGAACCGGTGAATTTTTTCTTCAGCAAATACGGCGCATGAATATAGGTGTTGATGAAGCTATTGAGGAAGCAAAAAAGTCGGAACATTATAAAGTGTCCGGGCGATGTTCGGTTTTCTGTAAAAGCGATTGTACTCATGCTCTCAATAAAGGGGTTCCGGTTGGTTCGGTAGCAGCCGGGCTTTCCCGTATGATGTCTGAAAAAGTACTTGACCTATTAGGAAAAATTGAAACAAAAAAAATACTGGCTATCGGTGGCGTAACGAAAAACGAAGTTGTTATGGATTACATTGCTGACAAAGTAGAAAAACTGACCATTCCACAATACGCCGATGTATTCGAAGCACTTGGTGCAGCGTATTATGCACTTGTAAATAAATCAGGCAATGCTTTCAATCAAAAATCTTTTTTCAAACCGGGGAAAAGTTCCTTCAGCTTTCTGCCACCTTTACACAAAGGATGTTCGAATGTTGAGTTCAGGACACTTGTCAATGCAGCAGCTGTGCACAATGATGAGTGTATCCTTGGTCTTGATGTCGGCTCGACAACAACGAAAGCTGTTTTACTGAGACTATCAGATGATTCAATACTTGCATCTGTTTACCTCCGTACAAACGGGAATCCGGTAAAAGCCGCCCGTGAATGCTATGCAGCGATTGACAAACAAATTAACGTTCCCGTTACGATAAGCGGTCTTGCCACTACCGGTTCAGGGCGTCAGATCGCTGGACTTCATGCACAAACAGACGCAATCATCAATGAAATCATTGCGCATGCAACAGGAGCTGCATTTTTTGACAGCGAAGTTGACACCATTATAGAAATTGGCGGTCAGGATGCCAAGTATACCTATCTTACTAACAGTGTACCATCTGATTACGCCATGAACGAGGCTTGTTCCGCTGGTACCGGATCCTTTCTTGAAGAATCTGCAAAAGAGAGTCTTGGAATTGACTGTAAGGAAATTGCAGACATTGCTCTACAAGGTACGAATCCGCCTAACTTCAATGATCAGTGTGCGGCGTTTATCAGTTCCGATATCAAAACAGCTACCCATGAGGGAATCTCCCGTGAAGATATCGTTGCAGGTCTTGTTTACTCAATCTGTATGAATTATGTCAACCGGGTAAAAGGTCAGCGCCCCGTCGGAAAAAAAATATTCATGCAGGGCGGTGTTTGTTACAATAAAGCAGTCCCGCTTGCAATGGCAAATCTTCTGGAACGTCCGGTCATTATTCCTCCGGAACCGGGCCTTATTGGTGCCTTCGGTGTTGCAATGGAACTCAGGAACAGAATTAATGCCGGTCTTATCAGTAAATCATCATTTGATCTGAAAGAACTAATCAATCGCGATATTGAAATCGGCAATTCTTTTGTTTGTAAAGGAGGCACCGAACAATGTGACCGTGCGTGTACAATCAACATGATTACGGTTAACAATAAGAAATACCCCTTTGGCGGAGCTTGCAACAAGTATTACAACATGCTGCATCATGTATCGTACAACAGTAACGATTTTGATTATGTCAGGATTCGTCAGGATCTGTTGTTTAATAAATATTTTGCAAAGACTAACAACAGCGCTGCAAAAACTATCGGTATTCCACGTACCTACCTGACCAATCTTTTACTGCCGCTATACAGTACCTTTTTTGCAAATATCGGAGTTTCTGTTGTTCTCTCCGATGATGTCGATCCTGAAGGTGTAAAACGCCGCAGATCATCATTTTGTTTTCCCGGAGAAATTGCACACGGATGTTTTTATAACCTTCTTAAAAAGAAAACAGATTACATCTTTCTTCCCAAAGTAATGGGATTGCATGTTGACCAAAGTATAAATCCTACCCGGGAACATCAGAGCACCTGTGTGCTGCTTCAGAGTGAATCGTACTATATTCAGAGTGCTTTCCGAAAGGATATTCCTGAAAGCTGTACACTGGTAACTCCGCTTCTTGACTTTACGTTTGGTTATGATTCACAAAAAGTGGAGTTTGTCAAACTTGCAGCAACGTTTGGCATAGATCAGAAAAAAGCTGAGCAAGCTTATATAGCCGGTGTTGCAAAACAGAAAGAATTTAATGATGAACTGAAACATTATGGCAGGCAGGCTCTTGACAAATTAAAAGCTGATCCGAAAGCAATGGCAGTCGTTTTATTCGGACGACAATATAATGCATTTGCGGTTGAAGCAAATATGGGGATACCATCAAAGTTTGCATCCCGCGGCTGCATGGTTCTCCCCTGGGATATGCTTCCCTTCGAGAAAGAGGAGTGCCATGAAGATATGTGCTGGGCACTTGGACAGAATCTTCTTAAGGTTTCTTTATATGTCAAAAAGCATCCACAACTCTTTGGATCATTTGTTACCAATTTCAGTTGCGGTCCGGACTCGTTTATTGTCGGATATTTCCGCGACATCATGAAAAGCAAACCATCGCTGACTCTTGAGCTTGACAGTCATACTGCTGACGCCGGGGTAAATACACGTATCGAAGCATTTCTTGACATTGTAAACAAATATCGCGAACTTAGCAAGGGCGACAGTGCTGCGAAACCGTTTACACCTGCACGAATTACCTATAAAGGTACTATACCTCACTTTGTCACATCAGATAACAAAGTGGTTTCATTTCTTGACAAAAGAGTGCATCTTTTGATACCATCAATGGGCCGCCTGAGCAGCGAGATTCTTGCTGCAAGTTTCACGGGTGTTGGCGTGAGGTCAAGTGCTATTCCGGTATACGACCATGAAGCGTTGAAACTGGGACGCGGTAATTCATCATGTAAAGAATGTCTTCCGTTACAGTTGACTGTTGGAGGAGTTTTAAAGTATTTAAAACATCGCACCGATCCATCAGAGCTTGTTGCATATTTCATGCCCTTTACACCAGGCAACTGCCGGTTTCCGCAATACCGGGTATTTCTTAATGAAATGATCAGGAAAAACCGGCTCGAAAATGTTTCAGTGTTCAGCCTCACTGCTGAAAAAGGGTATGTATATGAAGCATTCAAACCACTTGAACGATTGCCGTTTTTAAAAGGGTTTATCATCGCTGATGTCATGGAGGATATTAAAAATGCCCTCTCTGTACTGGCGGTTGACAAAACAAAAGCGATTTCGGTTTTCGAGGAGCAGTGGAACAGAATTGTCACACTCTTTGAGAATAAACAATCCGGAAAGCTTTACAAACTATTAGAGTCTGTCGTTGAAGAGCTGCGGGCAATCCCCCTGAAACGCTCCCTTGTCGATGCGAGAAAGGTATCGTTAATGGGTGAAATTTTTGTCCGGCGTGATTACTTCTCATGTCAGAACCTGCTTGAAACACTCGAAAAGCGTGACATCGTTGTTAAACGTTCACATTTCTTCGAGTGGACAAAATATGTCGATTACATTATCGAAAAAGGAATTTACGAATCCAATTTCAACTTTAAGGAATGGATGCAATTCAAGACAAAGCTTGTTGTTCAGAATGTTTTCGAAAAAAAGATAAAGAAAATCATGGCTACATCCGGGCTTTTCGAATATGAAACTATCAACATTGACAATATCGTAAAGCTTGGCAGCAATTTTTTTGATATGCGGTTCAGAGGAGAATCAATTCTCGCAGTCGGCGGATTTTTCAAAGACATTGTTCATCACACACACGGGGTAATCTCCATAGGCCCGTTCGCTTGTATGCCCACACGTGTGATCGAGTCAGTTCTCTCAGCAGATGCAACCACTGAGATGAAACAGAAGCTTGACAAATCAACATCTGTGGCAGAACTTGATATTCAATCGCTCCCGTTTCTGCCGATTGAATCGGATGGCAACCCGTTCCCTCAGATCATTGAAGCCCGTGTTGAGGCATTCTGTCTTCAGGTCGAACGGTTGCATTCTAAAGTAAAACAACCTAATTAATTAACGCAGAACACTAAATATCGGTGTTCTGCGAATCAACAGCACCGCTTCTTACTTTCAGATTCTGATTAGTTTTCAGGTGTAACTTTGTAACGAATCACTTTGTCAAGTGTCGTTACAATAAGATCCGGGGATTCCGGGGCAAACGACATGCTTGTAACTGCACCAGTGATATCACCTGTTTTTTCCCAATTTGTTAAATTGTAAACAGAGTTCCCAGCTGCAAACAATCCGCTATTTACTGAAACAGCGTGACATGAGCCTTTAAATTCCTTAATCACTGTGCCATCAACCGATTTTAGCACCAATACTTTTGCAAACATAGTCTTCTCAAGTGTAACTGCAAGCGCGCTGTCTGATGGCAGGTACGAAATGAGCGGAAAATGATTTCCGGGTTCTGTTGTTATTTTTTCATTCAGCCAGGGTAACCGTCTGTCTTCGCTGCCATTATCTGTTGCAAATATCCTGACGCGTGATGAATAATCAAGCATCTGATTTTTATGCTCATAGGCTGCAAGAAAGCGATTGTCTGATGAAAATGCGACATCTGCAAATTTGCATCCATTATCAGGCTCGATGGTCAGTATCGATGAGAGATCGGGTGATTTCAGTAAATACAATTTTCCTTCCGCAACAGCAGCAATCATTGAGTTGTCATTTGAGTAAACAGCCCTTGACACACCTTTTAAATCTATCGTTTTTAGTAGAGATATATTTTCCATCGTATAGATTGAAATTTTGTCACTACCGCAGATGACCAGTGTATCTGCCTTGTTTGCAAATGATACAGTGTACCCTTTTGAGAATTCCTGAAGTGGAATAAAAACCATATCGGTCAGAGTGTCTTTTTTTCCTGCATAGTAGAAAACGCCCCGTGACCTGTAAAAATCCTTATCAGTAAAACGGGATGGAACTTTGGCAATTGTACCGTTTGGAGCAACGGTGAATACACCAACGCTGCCGGTTGTAATGAAATTCGGAATCGCGAAATATTTACCGGTTGATGAATATGCAATATTCTTTACTGCAACCTGACGTAATGACAGTCGCGGTTTTTGTTCTTCTGCTTTACTAAAAGCAACCTGATGTACCACAAGTAACATAACCGCACATTGAACAACCGCATTCGATAGAGCGCTCAGGTTTTTTAACTGCATCAACACTTCTCCATATAAAAAGTGACTGTCATCCGTTATCCGGGTTGAATTACCGGGTATCTGTAAGAGCTGTATTCCGGCAAGTCATCGCTGCAGGAATACCCTAAAGATACACTCCATTTATTACTCCGGCAATTAAATAATTACTGCGATCATTACCATGGGGTTATTTTAGTGAGAGAATCAATAATGTTTGTTACATTGTGTGAATTATCTAATGAGTAACTTATCTGATTAAAACGAGCGGTATGCAGTCAGCTGCATACCGCCCGTTACCGGATTTCATTAGTCAATTTTGCTCAAAGCATCCGTTATTGCATTAATTTTCTTCCTGACACTGCCAATAGCATCGTCAAGATCACCAGACACATCACATCTGCATGACGCATAGAATTTGATTTTAGGTTCTGTACCTGATGGACGTGCGGTAACAATGCTTCCATCCTGAAGAACAAACTGAAGTACATTCGATGATGGCAATGCAATATCGTTGCGGCTTTGCTTTTCCTTTACATACCAGGTTGATCCGTTTTTATAATCCCGAATCATCTGAAGTGGCTGACCGGCAAAAACCTCCGGCGGATTATTCCGTAATGAATCCATCAGTTCATTCATTTTCTTCAGACCGGCTTCCCCTTTAAACGTTTTTGAGATTAAAACTTCCTGATAATAACCATGTTTCTTCCAGAGAATGCGCAACTGATCAAACAATGTACGTCCCTCACTTGCATGGTAGAGTGCACACTCAGCAGTCATTGTGGCAGCACTGACCGCATCTTTATCACGAACCTCTGTGTTTACGAGATATCCATAGCTTTCTTCACCGCCAACAAGATAACTTGGTCCATCAGGCTGACTTTCAAACTCACGGATTTTTTCACCAATGTACTTAAAACCTGTCAGGGTATCATAGCATACTGCACCATACTCCTCAGCAATCCTGCGCTGTAATTCAGTGGTAACGATTGTTTTTACAAATGCAGGCTTTTTGGGCATGGTTCCGTTTCGTTTATGGGTACCAAGAATGTAATCAGCAAGTAAAGCGCCAAGCTGATTTCCGGTAACAAGTTTCAATTCACCATTGTCCGGAGCCGCAATGCCAAGCCGATCGGCATCAGGATCTGTACCCATTACAAGAGCAGCGTCCTCTTTTTTTCCAAGCTCCAGCGCCATCTTCATGGTTTCAGCTTCCTCAGGATTAGGATACTTTACCGTTGGGAAATTGCCATCAGGATCTTTCTGTTCCTTTACGAATATTACATCTATTCCCATTTCAGAAAGCGCACGTGAGACCGGCATTGCACCTGTTCCGTTAAGGGGTGTAAAAACCACTTTGAAATCACGTCCTTTTGATCTGACAAGTTCAGGACGCAGTGAACATTTCTTTACCATTGATATGAATGCGCTATCAACTTCTTCGTCGATCATAAAAAGCAGTTTATCAGCGATTGCCTTCTCTTTTGTCATTTCAGGAACAGCCCCGTTTACAGCACGTACTTCCTGAATAATTCCCTTATCATGAGGAGGCACAACCTGCGCACCATCATTCCAATACACCTTGTAGCCGTTGTACTCAGGCGGGTTATGACTTGCAGTGATTACAATTCCTGCAGATGCACCGAGTTTACGCACTGCAAATGATAACTCAGGCGTAGAGCGCAGACCGGTAAAAAGGTAGGTTTTAATTCCATTTGCACAAAATACCTTTGCTGCATCAAGTGCAAACTGTGATGAAAAGTTGCGTGAATCGTAAGCAATTACCGCAGAACCATTCGTTGTTGCTTTTTTAATGTAATTTGCGAGTCCCTGTGTTGCACGCTTTACTGTATAGGAATTCATTCTATTGTAACCGCCGCCAATGACACCACGCAAACCACCGGTACCGAACTCAAGGTCAGTATAAAATCTATCACTTAACTCAGCAATATTATTTTCAGCAATTAACACTTCCACCTGATTCCTGAAAAAGGCATCCTGTTCCAGTGTGATATAGGTTTTTGCCTTTTCAAGTAACTGCTCATTATTCATCAATACATCTCCTGAAGCTAAAAATCAAAACGATACTACCTATTTTATTACGATCCATCAACATCACAACAATCCTGTCAATGGATCATGAATTACATTACAACTGAAAACCGGACTTTATCCGTGTTGATTTAGGAACGATTATAATACCCTCTCTGATATAGATACCATCCTTCTCACCATTCTGAATTTTGTCCTTGTTAACAAGATACACATCATCACCAATACGGACATCCTTGTCGATAATTGCATTTTCTATTACACAATTTTTGCCAATACCAAGTCCGGTTTCTTCAGTCTCATTTTCAAAAAAATCAGATCCCATAAGAATCACCTTTGAAAGCTTTGAACCCGAACGGATTACAGACCTTAACCCGATAATACTATCTGAAATTGTTGCGACATCAATAATTGACCCTTCACACACAATTGATGAATTTATTGATGCGCCACTGATCTTGGCGGCAGGAAGAAATCGTGCACGTGTAAATATTGGCTTATCCTGATCAAAAAAATTAAAAGGCGGATTCTTTTTTGTCATTTCAATATGTGCATCAAAAAAAGCCCTTATTGTTCCAATATCCTCCCAATACCCGTTAAACGGATAGGCGTAAACATTATAATCTGATATGGCAGCTGGTATAATCTGCTTCCCGAAGTCATCATAGTCATACTGATTAAGCAAATCGAACAATACTTTTTTGCTAAACAAGTAGATACCCATTGATCCGACATGCGTTTTATCTTCACTACCGAAAAGTTCATTTTTTGCACGAAGATTTTCAGGAATTTCGAATTCATCAACGATCGATTTATCAGTCGGTTTTTCAACAAATTTAGTCACCCTTGAATTATCATCAAGTTTCATGATACCAAGTTCCCGCACCTGCGACCGCTCAACCGGAATAACAGCAAGAGATATATCGGCATTGTTATCATTATGAAACTTTATAAACTTCTGAAAATCCATTCTGTAAAGATGATCACCGCTCAAAAGCAATATCGTATCACCAGCTTTTCTAAAATTAACCATGTTTTTCCTGACTGCATCAGCAGTACCCTGATACCATCCTTTACTATCAGGAGTCTGGGAAGCCGCAAGAACCGACACAAAGCCACTTGAGAACGAATCCATTCTATACGACTGGAAAATATGACGGTGCAGTGATTCTGACGCAAATTGTGTAAGAACCCAGATTGATCGAATACCATGATGCAGACAGTTGCTGATGGGAATATCAATAAGCCTGAATTTTCCACCAATCGGAACAGCCGGCTTTGAACGTGCATCAGTGAGTGGATGTAAACGGGTTCCCTGACCTCCTGCAAGAATAATCGACGTTACCTTATCTGTAGCCATTGCCTACCCTTTCGTACTGTGTTTTTTTATTGTAACCTGTGTATATATTTTACGCATAAAAGTATTCCGTCAATCTGGAAATTCACTTTTCGGATTGTTTTACATAATGATTACTACATTTCAACGAATTTGTAACAACAGCAACTTTTTAATTGGTATCAAATACTCTTGTATTTTAACTAACTGCACTGACTGAAATCGCTGAATTACTAATCAGAAAATAATTTTTGCAATGCTCACAATGATAGTCCAGGCACTTTAATTTAAAATTATTCCGTTATAAATGGGAAAACGACCGGAAGAAATCGATTTCTCCGGTCGTTTTTATTCAATACGTGAGACTGGTCTTACAGTTGTTCTTTTTCCTGCTTGAATTGCCGTATCTTTGACTCAACTTCGCCAAGCAGAAACTGCAGTTCTGATGTTTTTTCGACAACCTTTTGAATCTGCTGCTGTTCATTGGTAAGGTTAACCATTGATGCCTTAATATCCTCCATAAGAATACTGAGGCTTGAAATGCGGCTTTCAGCTTCTTTAATAAGTTGTTTTTCACGGGCAAGTTCCCGGATACGCTTTTCAATCATATCGGTCATATTCATCATATCTTCAACCTGATGCCCGACCTTTTCAATTTCCTTTGCCCGAGTATTAATTACATCAATCTGTTGTGATGCCCGCTCGATAGAATCATTGAGACCATCAACCTTCTTCTGCGTGGCAACAACGATATCTTTTCCTTTATCAATAGCATCGATCTTGTTTTCCATATCGGAAACAACCATATCAACATTGACAAGCCTTGTATCAATAGTATCAATTTTTGTTGTTCTCCGATTGATCTGTTCCATTTCAACACGCAGATGTTCAAGATGCTTTTCGACTTCGGCGAACTGTTTTTCCGTTTTGTTGATTTCAACTTTGTACTGGTCAATAGTTCTGATTTTGTCATTAATTTCATCAATTATCCGATCAAATTTACCCTTATATTCCTCAACGGTTTTCTGAGTCCCGATTGTCTCTTCCATAAACGACTCAAGATTTTTACGCCCGGTTTTGAACAGATCATCAAGCTCCTCACGCAGCGTAACGATCTTTGTTTCCTCCTGAAGCAGAGCCTGACGCTCTTCTGACAGGCGGGCCATCATGTTTTTCGCTTCAAGTGACTGTACCGATATTGCAGAAAGTTGCTCAGTAATGTCATCAACAATCTTCTGATCTTTTCCAAGACTCTGAATTTTCATGTTGATATCACCGAGGAGATAGTTGAGTTGATCGAGCCGTTTCTCTGTTTTATCAATCATCGCCTTCCGCTGCAACTGCGTTGCTATCCGTTCATCAATTTCATCTACCATTTTCCCGAGATCTTCAATCTTAAGTTGTACTTCACCGATAATACGCGCTTTTTCCTCGGTGCTTTTAATGCGTTCATTAGTAACATCCGACAGCACTTTCAACTGATCAATACTTACAGAAATAGATTCTATATCCTGTTGATGCTGACTGAGCACTCTTATTTTATCGTCAAGTTCACTTATCGTAATAAAGAACTTTTCCACATCTTTATTGGTTGCTTCAACCTCGGCTCTGTGTGATATAACCTGTTCCTCTTTCTGACAGGTTTCCTCAATAAGCTGTTTAAATTGATCCATACGATTTTCGAAGCTCTCGAACTCTTTTTCTTTCTGTTGAATTGCATCAACCCGGCTTTCAGATTCCACGATCTTTAATTCGACACCTTTTATACGATTACTCAGATTATCAACTGCCTGCCATTCCTGAGAAACCTCTTCGATCTTTACACGGATTTTGTCTGCAAACTTCTCATATTCCATGACCTGATTTCTTGTATTTTCGATAAACTGCTGCTGTTTGAGCAGTGTATTATGTACTGCTTCAGCATGTTTTGCAGTATTGTTAAGTTCATGCACTTTCTCATTGACATCATCGATATGCTTGCTCTTTCTTTGAAAATCAATCAACTGATTGTCAAAACGTGCCTCAAGCTCCTTGATCTCTTCGACCTTCCTGATCAGCTGATCACCTTCATGCTCAAGCCTTTTTATTTCATTAATCTGCGTAACACTTGCCTCAAGGCGTGCGTCGATTGTCGCAATGTTTGACATTGCCTTATCAATAATTGTCTGTTTTGCAGTCAGGTGCTTCAGATCAAGTTCCATGCTTGCAAGCGTTGTTTTAAGTGTTGCAATATTCTGATTTGCCCGTAAAATGACAACCTGCTGGTTTTCAAGTGACTTTACTTTCGCATCAACATGTGCAGACAGGACATTTAAATTGTCGATTTTTTCTTTAATGAGCTTAAACCTGTCAACCTCATTTTCGAGCTCCCCCAGATTTTCCATAAGCCGTTCTGAATTAATGATTGCATCATTGATTTCCTTTTGAGTTTTTGTAAACGTTTCCGTTGATGAATTAAAACGTACTTCAAATTTATCAAGTGTTTCCTCAAGTTTTTTCTGACGAGTTTCGATTTCATCAACAGATTCCAGGCTCTTACGTAACGATCCACTCTCGCCTTCCTCAAGCCGTTTCATAACCTCATCTACTTTAACAGCCAGCTGCTCTACGTAGTTTTCGTTTTTAGTCAAGTGAAGCAGCATCTCTTCCATACGTTTCATTCTTGACTCCAGCAGCGCAGTCTCAGAAATTGCTTCAGATACTTTTTCCACACCCGAAGTAATTTCTGTGACATCATTTTTTACAACAGAATAATCTGCGCGAAGTATCTCAATATTTTTTTTGAGATCCTCAACACACTGCCTGTCAGATTGCGTTTGCAAACGTTCATTCTGCATTGACGCCAATAGAGAGTGCAGTTCTGCTTTCTCATTCAACGCACTTCTCAGGAGATCCTGAAACTGATTCATGTTCTCTTCAAGATTCACATTCTCCTGCTCACCATCCTTTTTCCTCGATGAAAAAATCATAAAAGGATCTCCTCTTTAGGGATTGTAGTTTCCCGGATAATTTTCCAGGAAAGACTATCCTTCACAAGTAACAGTTTTTTACCATTTTCAAAAAATTTCTGATCAGATCTGTAATTTTGCAGAAACTTGATTTCTATACTGTTTTCAGTCCAATCCGTGAGTTTAACATTTTCAATAGCAACGTCAATGGTTGCGTACATTGTGAACGTCTGAATTTTCTTCTCTTTCCAGCTATTCCACTTCACACCCTGGCTGTTAAAATTCTTTTCTGAATAGAATTGTGCATACTGGTCTATATCTCTTGATTCCCATGCTGTCACCCACGCATCAAGGAATGTAGTTACTTCTGCAAGCAACATTTCCTGAGCAGCAAGAATCTCCTTACGTTTTGTATTGATTTTATCAAATTTAATATGTATCAGAGGGTCTTCATTTACAGAATCATTTACTATTACAACAGGAGTCCCCTTCCCGTCAGCAATATATTTTTGTATATCAAACATCATTGAGTTCTTCAATGATATACATCCTTTTGTCGGTACAGGATCTCCGTCACCTTTCGTTCCATGAATCCAGATGCCCTGACCGGTTCTTCCTTCCTTCCTGTCCTCTTCATTAGGATAATTTAAAACATACGCAAGTGGACCATAAATCTCATTCAATTCACTTTTTATTCTTTTAAGAAGTATGAAATATATACCTTCCGGCGTACGCTTGTCACCTTCTGCCAGCTTGGGGCCACTTAATCCTGCACCAATGGTAACAGGATACTCTTTCTCCACCTTCCATTCCATCCCGTTGGTTTGCTTTACTATGTACATTTTTTTTTGTGCTTTATTTGCAACAAGAATTGAATAATCAGCTCTAAATGATGTCTTATACAATGGTGGTTGCAGCATCCTTTTCGCAACAGGAGTATCAGCAGCTGTCACCGGTGTATTTGGATAATTGATCGCTGCCACATTAGTACCTTTTGAAATTGTTTCAATGTCACCAGAATTACGTTCTATTGCTTTTCTTTCCGACTTGTAATTCTTCGTTTTAAAAAACTTCTTCACGTTGTCAAAAAATGATACTTTTTTTTGTGTAATAACCATTCCAGAACGTCCAGCTGAATCGCTGCTTATAATGGTGTCTGAACTCTGCGTTACAGTACTGTCAATACCGCTTTTATGCAACTGTGCATTTCTGATACTGTCATTAATTGCCTGCGCCAAAAGTTTTTGCTTATTCCTGAGCTTCTCCTCGTTATCTCTTTGTATACTATCCTCGGCTTTTTTGGTGGCAAGTACCTTTTGAATCGATTCCTGTTTTTTAACCGCTTCAGCATTTTTTACTGAATCAAGTTTACGTCTCTGTTCAGCATTCTTTACCTGTAAAGCCACCTGTTTTTTCCGGGCATTCTCTTTTTTAACAAGTGCTGTAGCTTTTCGCTGAGGTTCAGTTTTCTTTAGATAATCCAATGTAACAACAGTACCAGTTGAAACCAATCCGATTATAATCACCCAGACCACACCCAGTTTTATTTCTCTCAAATGTTTCTGAACAAACCTGTTGTATCGTTTTTTAATCGGTTCATCATGATTATACGCTCTTACAATCTCCCGTGCTTCCTTCCAGGCGTTGTACCATATTGTAATCTTTGTGATTTGCAGGGCTATTTTTTTTTGTAACTTTTCAAACATACCAAGCTTCCACAATTGTCAGGGAAATGAACCCGCTTCCCTTTGAACTATAAATAAATGTTTTAGGATTATCCTGAGTTAAGCCATTACAATCTGCCACTCAACAACAGTCAACACTTCATTATATCATTTATGTAAAATGCAACTATACCTTTTTTTTATTATTTACTCCAAATAGCACAAAAGTTTACACAACTATACATGAATATTATCGCCACATTGTTGTAACGCATTAATTTTTAAATAAATAAATATAATTGCAAGAAAAAAAACACATGAGCAGCGTTAGAACTTAATCTAAGGAAAAACAATCACTTTGCGTGGATTTTCTCAATCGTATGCGGGAATGCTACTGTTCATTTTTTATGATGCGCGGTCGGTTCCATCATGTGCTTCATCTGGGTACACAACTCAACCAGACACTGTTCATCAGTTTTTTCATCGTAGATAACACCTTGCACATTTCGTGTGCCCGGACAGAAAATTTTGTAGTCATCACTGTTAAAGAATCCTATAGCTTTGATTCCAAACATCGCCCCGAGACCATAAAAAACAGAGTTTGATGATACAATCAGTGATGTTTTGGTGACAAGTGCTGCAAGTCGCGATTCAACAAGCGGAGTTATACACCGGATTTTCTCACCAGTAAAAAAGGTTACTTCCTTTTGCGATGGTTCACGGAAGAGGTAACAGTAGATATTTGCAGAAAACTCTTTTTTTATCAGCGCCACCAGCTTAAGAAACCACTGCTGACCATACTTATCAAGAAAATAGAGCGCATCAACGCCAATTAATCCATCACCATATGAAATCCGTTGTTCTTTAAGCAGACATTCAACTTCATCGATGAGATTTTTGGATACGCTGAATTTTAATGTTTTGAATCCTTTTCCAAACTTCTCAGCCATCATACAATTTCTTTGAGGCAGATAGTGGTCATCAGGATTCGCACCGACTTTCAGGTTAAGAAACGGAAAATCAACAGTATCCTTATACCCTGCCCTAATTTGCGCATTTGTTGAAACCACAAATGAAACTTTCGCGATGTCGGGAGTCCTGTCGAGCAGGATACATATATCAACATTATTTTTAAATTGACGTTTAAAAAAACTGAAAACTATGAACCGGTCAGGATCATCTGTTGGATACTCTACTATTTCAAGTTCCGGAATCATTTTTAAAAGTGCTACGCCCGTATCGGGACAGAGTGCAGTCACCTTCGCATTGGTGAAAATCGCCATCATTGAGAGGATATTTTTCAACTGATACAAAATCTCAAGTGTACTCTCAGGAAGCACAACCAGAACATTGTCGATCGACTGTGGATCCACAGGAAAACTGAAAAACTTCTTCCTGAATTTCTTCCTGTAATAGAGCGATATAATTGATTTTGTTCTGGTACTTCCGAGAACAGAGTAAAAAAACTGTCGTGCCCGTCCGGAAAACTTTGCTTTTTTATTCATTATGTTATAGAATTAGAAAATATGTTTCAGTACTGATATCATTCCTTATAAAGTAGATCATGCGAGCACGGGATTTTCAATGAAAATGAAATTTTTGCCTTTAACAGAGTCAATTTTATTTGGATCATTAATAATTGTTACCCTTTGTGGTTTTTTGGAAACAACCGCATCTACGACACCCTTTATTCATGAAATTGCTACAGGTATTGTTTTTCTGTTACTCATTTTCGCCCTGCTTTCTGTTCTTAAAGATATCAACAACAGACTTCATTCCTACCAGGCACTCGGAATTGGTGCAATCGCTTTTGCATCAAATCACCTTATTCCTGAAGTGCCCGGAGTAATGATTGCCGATTTTCCGGCCCTCTACTTTATTGTCGTCATCGCCATAGCACTTATTGGTGTCAATAGAGCCTGGGTACCGCCTTTAGTTGTTTTTATTCTTGGTGAGTTTTTTCATCCTATCGTTACCAAAGCTATTAACGGTACACTATTTGACACCGTAAGCATTATCATGGAATATTACGAAAAAAACATACTATCCATCGTTTACCTTATTGTCAGCGGTGTTTTTCCATCAGTTATTTCTTCAAGCTATCTTAGAATTGCAGCTGCGGAAAAACCTAAAACTCCCGTAAAACAAGGCGATACTCAGAATGCACCAACACGAAAAGATACAACTCAAATACCAGGAAACCAGGTAGCTGCTGCTGGCGGCGAATTCCAGTCAGAACTTAAAAACAGCATCGGCAATGTTGATGATCTTCTTGCGAGTGTTGTTTACTTTATGCGAAGAAATTTCAAGGCCTACTCAACGCTTGGATTTACTTATGATACCGCGACACAGTCATTCATGCTTAACTCGTTCCATTCCAAGAGTATCAGTATTAACAAAGGTATTGCAATTGCAGCCGGAAATGGAATAATCGGACAGCTTGCTGACAAAAAGATTTTTATGAGCGGGGATCTGTCGTTCTATAATTCCAGTATCAATTACTATAATTCTCCTCAGGAGGTAAACTCCATTCTTGCTGTTCCGGTTATCTCTGAACAAGGCGAACTGCTTGGCGCACTGGTACTTGACAGTTTAGACAAAAATGCCTTTCATGATCAGGACAAGGATATCCTCAAGCGGTTTTCCTCACTTGCTGCTGCACTTATCATAAATGCCAGAATGCGTATTTTACAGGAGCAGGCTGCGCGGACATTCCAGATTTTTTATGAAGCAAGCCACCTCTTGACAACGTCATTAAACCTCTCGGATGTTTTTGATGTGATGCTTCATACCGGTCCGTCAGTTGCACACTGCACACGTCAGATGGCGATTCTGTTTGATGACGAAACAAGAATGGGTAAAATTGTCAAAATCAGCGGAGTAAGTCCCGATATCCCTGAAGAATCTGAATTCCCTATTAATTCAGGAATCTATTCCTATGCGTTTAAAAAACGTTCATTTGTCAACATCCCTGATTACCAGTTATATACAACAAAATATTACCGTTTTGTTCCAAATGAACTGCAGACGCTTATTGTACGTTCACTTCTGATTTTTCCGATTCTTGACGATGAAGGAAGATGCAGAGGTCTTTACTCAATTGAAAGTGACCGGCCAAATGTTTATTTGGAGGAGATTGTGCAAATCTTTAAAACATTGGTCGAAAATGCACAGGTTGCATTTGCACGTGCACTTCTCTATCAGCGAATGGAAAAGCTTGCTACCACTGACGGCCTTACTGAACTCAATAATCACCGTCAATTCCAGGAACTGCTGAGTAAGGAAATTGAGCGTACACGTCGTTACGGAAGTTCTGTCTCGTTACTTTTATTGGATATCGATCATTTTAAGTCATTCAACGATACCTATGGGCATCCGGTTGGAGATCTTGTGCTAAAAGAGATTTCAAAATGTATCCGAAAGTCTCTTAGGACAAATGATATTGCTGCCCGATATGGCGGTGAGGAATTTACAGTAATCGTACCGGAGTCCAATGAACAGGGGGCACTGATTATTGCGGAGAGGATTCGTTCAACAATCGAGAACCATATAATTGATTCCAATGGCCGCCAGTTGCGTGTCACCGTAAGTATCGGTATCGCCGCATTCCCATCACTGGCAGCAAATCAGCCTCAACTTATTGATTCTGCTGACAAAGCGCTCTATACTTCCAAAGAAAACGGCCGGAATCGCGTAACAATTTTCCAGACCGGAATGGCAAGCGGTAAGAAAAAATAATCAGAACAGTACTAACGTTATTCTGTTTTCGATATCAAAATGCATACTATTTCATTGGTAAGGCATCTTCTATCTGATTTTTCCTCTCTTTTTTCCATGTTTTATATAAAAAATGTAATTTTTTTGTTGACTCGATAATCGCAATGGTTTATATTTATGTTCCAATTGCGAGAGTAGCTCAGTGGTAGAGCTCTACCTTGCCAAGGTAGCTGTCGCGAGTTCAAATCTCGTCTCTCGCTTTTAAAAAATTCTGGGTTTCCTTATAACAAGGAAACCCATTCTTTTTGATAATTAGGGCGGCATAGCCAAGTGGTAAGGCAGAAGTCTGCAAAACTTTCATCCCCAGTTCAAATCTGGGTGCCGCCTCCAATCTTTTCTTCTCCTGCAAATTCAGCATTTTTGTATAGCACACTCGGTTAATTTCTGTATCTTTTCCATCACCTGACTGTATTCCATCACCTGACGATTATTGAGATACAGCAGAAGAAGACCATGAATTGCATACACATACGCATTCTGAGCATCAGAAATCGTATCAGTATCATGCTCTCCAAAAATTATGCGCCAGTCACTTGCCGTTAACTCAGGCAGGAAATCAACAATCTTTCCTGTCTTTGACTGTGCAGTTGTAATGGCTGATATCTTCTGGTGAAACAACAGATCGAAGATTCCGGGATACTGAATGAAAAAGTTGCAATATCCACTCACAACTGAGATCAGATGCTCTTTTCCTGCAGGTACTTTTGATGAGTAACTCTGAACAAAAGCTCTGCACTCCTCAAGAAAATCCTCTACACAGCTGAAAATCAGATCTCTGATATCATGAAAATAGTTATACAACGTCGCATACGAATACCCCGCCCGTTCTGCAACATTCCGGGCACTGACAATTTCCAACCCCTCACCCCGGATCAGATCTTTTGCGGCCGAAAGAAAGTATCCCTTGATCCTCTCTTCACGAACTTCATTCATACACCCTCCAATAAAGTAGTTATAGGCATTAACACTATTAATATACTTAATAGTGTTAATATTTTCAACAAGCGTTTACCGTTACTATGAGAATGTATTCCGGGAGTTGCTGATTGCGGTTGCAAGTGTCAGGGTCAAATATCCTGTTTTGATTAGAGTTTGTAGAGAATTTGCAGTGAAATAGAACAAGCATAAAATAAAAAAGCCCGTAACACATCGATTCCTGGTGTTACAGGCTTTATATATTTAATACGGCCATAGGGAGTCGAACCCCAAACCTTCTGATCCGTAGTCAGATGCTCTATCCAATTGAGCTATGGCCGCATAATTTCAACAATCAAAAAATGATGACCTAAAAATATGTTCTTTTTTGTCGCTGCGCCAGAGAAAAATTGCATAATTTCTTAATTTTATTCTTCGGTTACTGATTTAACCTTTTAGTTTAACGTAATTATATCAATTTCCCGGTTGTACTACCCATACTGCCAGGCTAGTTCTCACCAACTTTTTTAATTCTGAGCGAATTAGTTGCACCTGCATTTGGTGTTGTACCACATATATGTGCAATCAGATCACCGTGGTTGATATACTTTTTCTTAATGAGAATATCCTCTGCATCCTTATGTAATTCCGAAACATCAGTATAAAATTCCATAAATAATGCAGTAACATTCCATTGAAGTGACAACTGTCTGATCACCTGATAATTTGGTGTAAAAACAAAAATCGGGGCAACCACACGAACCTTTGAAAGGTACTCAGCCGTTGCACCGGTGAGAGAATAGACACAGACAGGAATATTTCCAAGATTCTGGCTCGCCCACCGCGCAGCTTCACAGATTGCAAACGGCGGAAACTGAATATTTGATGCATACGCGTTTTTTCCGTACTCAATATAGTTTGAACATTCTGCGTTGCAGGCAATACTGCGCATCGTCTCTACTGCAGCAACCGGATAAAGACCTGCTGCCGTTTCACCGGATAGCATGATCGCATCAGCACCATCAATTACCGCATTGGCAACATCAGTGGTTTCCGCCCGCGTTGGAATCGGCGACTTGATCATTGATTCGAGCATCTGTGTCGCTACGATTACAATCTTTCCCGCCTTGTTGGCTTTCTCGATCAACTGCTTCTGAATGATCGGAACCAGGGCGATATTTACTTCCACACCAAGATCCCCGCGTGCAACCATTATGCCGTCAGCTACCTTTAGGATATCATCAATGCGCCGTGCAGCTTCAGGTTTTTCGATTTTGGCAATGACCTCGATATCTGTTCTGCTTTCATTAATGATCTCTTTAAGTTTAAGAACATCATCGGCTTTACGGACAAATGATAATGCTACATACTGAAAATCGTTTTTGAGAATAAATTCAAGATCTGACAGGTCCTTTTGGGTCATTGACGGAATGGAAAGATCAACATCGGGGAAATTAACACCTTTACGTGATGAATATGCACCGCCTGACAAAACAGTACAGTATATGGTATCACTGCTATCGATAGTATCAACACGCAACGACACAGCTCCATCATTGATAAGAACAAGCTGTCCGCTGGCGATCTCTTTTGCAAGCCCCGGATAATCGATAGAAATAACTGATGCAGAACATTCCTGATTTATATCAGATACCATAGTAATTTTTGATCCGGTCTCAAGATAAATCGGATTATTATCGGGTGTTTTTCCTGTCCGGATTTTCGGCCCCTGAAGATCTGCAAGCACGGCGACTTCCACACCAAGTTCCTGTGACTTTTCTCTGATCAGTTTCAATACCTGTCCGTGCATTTCGCAGTTTCCATGTGAAAAATTCAACCGGAATACGTTGACTCCCGATGTAAGCAGTCTGGATATCATCTCGCCACTATTGCTTGCCGGCCCAATGGTTGCTATGATCTTTGTTTTTCTGTGAAGCCTTTTCATCTGTCCTCATTTCTCTATTTATCAATAGTGCTGTAACTTGTGTAATTTGTTGATTAATCCGATGTTGCAGTATTCAAGCTATACCATGAAGTATGCAATAAATTACAGGTTGACACCCTTTGTTGATTACACTTATTCAAGATTATTGCACTATTCTGTGGTTTTTACAATAGGGAATCCAAAATAAATTTTGACACCATTTTTATCTATATAATTCTGGCGACAATTAAAACCTGTTACAGAATTGTCCATCTCTATTGTACGATCCTTTTCAACAATACACCTTTCTCGCGTTTTCTTGATCCGGATCAATGTTCCGCCGATGATTTTATGGCATATTAATATCAGAACGATGAAACGAAACCAGTGACCAGGAGAAACAATGGTTAGAAAAATAATTACAATCGATGAAGAAAAGTGTACAGGATGTTCACTATGCATACCGAACTGCCCGGAAGGCGCAATCCAGATGATTGATGGCCAAGCACGGCTGGTTAGTGACCTTATGTGTGATGGGCTCGGGGCGTGCCTTGGTCATTGCCCGGTTGGTGCAATTACTGTAGAGGAACGTGAAGCGGAAGCCTATGATGAACGTAAAGTAATGGTGAACATTGTTAAAGCAGGAGAAAACACGATCAAAGCGCACCTTCACCACCTTAAATCACATGTCCAAACCGAATACTATAATGAAGCGGTCAATTATCTGAAAGAACACAATATTCCCGTTCCACCGGAGGATACTATGCAAACTCACACTGGTTGTCCAGGTTCGCGATCAATGGCTTTTAATGAAAAAAGGCAGGATCCGGTAGTTAACGACACTTCTGAGCGGCCATCACAACTGACCCATTGGCCCATCCAGATGCATCTGATCTCCCCGAATGCACCACATTACAGAAATTCAGATCTTTTGTTGGCTGCTGATTGCGTTGCGTTTTCGCTGGGTGATTTTCACAAAGATTTCCTGAAAGGTAAAACACTTGCGATTGCCTGTCCGAAGCTTGATGACAATCAAGAGATTTATGCAGAAAAACTCACAGCGCTTGTTGATCAGGCAAAGATTAATACTCTTACCGTTATTATCATGCAGGTACCCTGCTGTGGTGGATTGTTACGTCTTGCACAGGCAGCAGTTGCAAAGGCATCACGAAAAATCCCTGTTAAGGCAATCGTAATAAGTCTTCAGGGTGATGCAGTAAGCGAAGAATGGGTTTAAACATTATTTTTCACGGGGGTGACAGTATGGAAACAGACAAAAAAAACACTGTACAAACAGAACTCTTAGCGATACCATTTTCCTATAAAGATCTTGTCAGCTATCAGAGCGGATCGGTAGTAAGCAGAACTATTATTGATGCCCCTGAGGGGACAGTTACTATATTTGCTTTTGATAAGGGACAGGGGCTCAGTACCCATAGTGCACCCTACAACGCACTGGTTGAGGTTATTGACGGAACGGGTGTTTTTACAATAGAAGACAAGGTTTTTAATGTTACCAGCGGTTGCCAGCTTATTATGCCTGCCAATAAGCCGCATTCAGTTACTGCAAATGAACAGTTCAAGATGACACTTATCATGATCAAGGCTAAGTGAGTGACATGTGACTCGTGATGAGTGAGAGAAGTAAGAAATACAGAAAATATCAGTACCTGTATTGATACAATACAGGTACTTACTTTACAACAGAGGCAATACCTCTACAAAAAGGAGTTATGGAATGGGAATGTTTTGCTATCAATGTGAACAGACTGCACAGGGAAAAGGATGCAGTGTCCGTGGTGTCTGCGGAAAAGAACCAACGACATCATCACTTCAGGACCTACTGATTTATCAGCTACGAGGGCTTGGATGGCTTACTACTGAAGGCCGCAAAAAAAATGTCAAGGATGAATCGGTTGACAAATTTATTGTTGAAGGTCTTTTTACTACGGTAACCAATGTAAACTTCTACGATGCGACTATTATTGCGATTATTAAAAAAGCTGAAAAGATCAAAGTTGATTTCGTAACTAAACTTAAAAGCAGCGGTGTCTCTATCGACAATCCACCGGCATCAGTAACATTTGTCCCAGCAGCAACTGACAGTGAAATTATTGCACAGGGTGAAGCGCACAGCATTCCATCAAGCCAGAGCAACGAGGATCTCCGTTCGCTTCAGCAGCTCCTTACCCTTGGATTAAAAGGCTTGGCTGCTTATGCTGATCATGCGTATGTTCTTGGCAAAAAAGATGATTCAATTTTCGCGTTTGTCGGGGAAGCGCTTGCAGCGCTTAACAAAGAGAATCCTACAGTTGATGAACTTGTTGCACTTAACATGAAATGCGGTACCGTTAATATCAGAACCATGGAGATCCTTGATGATGCCAATACGGGTACCTATGGACATCCGGAACCTACGAAAGTGTCAACTGCATGGAAACCGGGCCCGGCAATTGTGGTCAGCGGTCATGATTTGTACGATCTCGAACAGCTTTTGAAACAAACTGAAGGTACCGGAATTAATATTTATACACATGGAGAAATGTTACCATGCCACGGATATCCCGGTTTGAAAAAATTTAAACACCTTGTCGGTCATTTCGGTACTGCCTGGCAGAACCAGCAGAAAGAGTTTGATAATGTTCCTGCTGCGTTTTTGTTTACAACAAACTGTATTCAGAAACCAAAGGAATCCTATGCAGACCGTGTTTTCACCTGTGGACTTGTTGAATTCCCTGGATGTCAACATGTTTCAAACAAGGATTTTTCAGCGGTAATCAATAAGGCCAAAGCACTTGGTGGCTTACCGGCAAAAGAAGGTATCACACTAACAACCGGTTTTGCTCGTAACACGGTCATGAGTGTAGCAGGTACCGTTATTGATGCTGTCAAGACGGGAGCAATCAAACACTTCTTCCTGGTCGGCGGTTGTGATGGTGCAAAGCCGGGACGCAATTACTATACTGAATTTGTTGAGAAAACACCAAAAGACACTATTGTGCTTACACTCGCATGTGGTAAATTCAGATTCAACCATCTTGACATTGGTGAAATCGGTGGGATTCCGCGTTTGCTTGATGTCGGTCAGTGCAATGATGCCTACAGTGCCGTTAAAATTGCTCTTGCACTTGCGGATGCATTTAAATGCAGTGTCAATGATCTTCCGTTATCACTGATACTCTCCTGGTATGAACAAAAAGCGGTTGTTATTCTGCTCTCATTATTGTCGCTTGGAATCAGAAATATCAGAATCGGACCATCATTACCGGCATTTATTTCACCAAACATTCTCAATTTCCTTGTTGAGAATTTCAATCTGACACCAATTACAACACCGGATCAGGATCTGGCGGCAATTCTTAATAAGTAAACTTACAAACAGAACAGCGTATGTAGTTCTGTTAATTCTACAATCCGGATTACCACAATGTTTGCGGTAATCCGGATTTTTTTATGGTTGGAGTTGGTGCTTCAGTGACAAGAATGAAGCCCTCCCTTACGGTCAGGCCTCGGAATAGGAATGACATATCACGATGCAAAATTCAGCTTGAATTTTATTACATTGTGTTTCAAAAAACATAAAGCAGTTTATTCTTCTGAATCCCTGCGGGATCACTTGCCCGCTGATTTTGACAAGCCAAGCACGGAATCCATCTTCATGATATCTTCCGGGGTAACATTTTCCAGAAGAAACTTTTTTGCATTTGTGTAACTCTTGCGGGCATCATCAAGTTTATTCTCTTCGACAAGGCTGAATATTTCAACCATTTTTTCGTATGCCTTTTGTGCATCACTGTTTTTTCTGGCCTCAGCACGTTTTTTCCTCATATCAAATGACATCGCGGCGCGTTCTTTTTTTATTTCAGTAATTTGTGTCCGTTCACTTTTTTCACTACGTAATCTGAGTGAATTTTCCCTATCTGACAACGCCTTTGATTTAGCCTCAAACAGTAGATTTGCAAGAACGGGTTTTGTATCACCGCTATCTGCATCAAACCCATAAATATTGATTGTTTTTGAATCTGTCTGTTGAGTAATAAGTGCATAAAGAAGCATTGAATTTACTGTCGCAAGCTTCTCGGAATTTACTCCGATTTTATCAAGCGAGTCAACCATCCTGCCGGCATCAACAATTCTATCATTCCGTATCAACCGTTCTGTTATGGTAATCAGTGAATCTTCTTTAGCATTGACTTTTTTTGACAACACCTGAATTTCAGAATTATACCGTGTCCACTCTGATGACAGTAACTCTTTTTTAAGAATGTTAATCTGGACGGCAACTGCATTTTTAAATGCGTGTGCCTTTTTAAAATCCAGTTTTCCCAGATATTGTTTAATTGAATCAAATCCATCTTTAACCATTTTTACCGTATGTGCGGTAGTTGATTTCGAAACTACTTTTGCTTCAAGGTGGGCAAGATCCGATACAGGAATTGTAAGATATGATGCATTCTGTATACAATAGGCAAGATCCTGCTGCGCATTAGTAATTTTACCCTCCAAAAGGGATTGGTCGATCAATGATGGCATCACTTTACACAATGAATCAGTTCTGTTCCGGAATGTTTTTTCTACCACATCCCCTTTTTCTTTGTCAATTAAAGCCAGTTCTGATTTTATTTTGTAAAGCTTACTGAAATCAGGTCGATCCTGAGCAATACCGGAATTAAACCAGGTAATCAGTTCATTGGATTTTTTCTGAGACCACAGACCTTTCTCTATTGTCAACCCATTCTCTTCCAGATAAATCTGCTGTTCGAGTTCACTCACTTTAGCAAGTATATATTTTTTATTTACATCTCTATCTGCTTTTTCACGAAGTTCTGATGCAACACCCTTTGCATAGTTGATTGCATCATTGTGAGTAATACCATTGGATGGATCAAAACGGTGATAAAACTTAAACATCGCGTTATCAATCATGGAATCAACCTGGTACTGACTTAAAAAAGTACCATCAGCAAAGACGATACAGCACTTAAGAGCAACTACAATACATACTATATATAAGCTTTTAAACATTATGTCAGTGAGCCTCTGAAAAACACTGCTATTTGTCAATTACCGATACATGCTTATTTAATTCATCCCTGTTTCTGTATACGATGAAACAAAGGGTTATCCGTTTTAAATTAAATAACGCCTTTAAAAGATGATACTATTCTTTAATAAATCAGTCGACACATGAAAAACAGTGTAAAAACCAGAACGATTACTGTTTATCTTATAAGTGAAGAACCTGGAAGGCAGATTGACAGTACCAGACTATATGTCTGGTACTGCCGGCAACATTTACTGTTTCATGCAGCATTTTTTATACTTTTTACCGCTTCCGCAATGGCAGGGATCATTACGGGAGATTTTTTCCTCGGCTCTGGTAAACGGCTGTTGTTTTTCAATGGTTCCATCAACATAATACCAAATACCATTTAACTTTTTAAATGTTCCCTTTTCATGCAGGTTCTTTTTGACACCGTATTCTGTGAAATGTGCAATAAACTCAACGATACCTTCGGATTGGTCTTCCCCACCCCCGCTTGTACTGATAATTTCGAGTTTATGCCACTGTGAATTGAGTGACCAGTCACGAATAGCCTTTTCATCACACTCTTTTCTTTTTTCTTCAAGTGTGGTTTCAAGAATAAAAGGAATCGCTCCTTTGGCATAGGCGGTATAACGAGCCCGCATAAGTAGTTCTGCTGTCGGCGCAGATACTGCACGGGTGATGTAAGGTTCACAGCAACTCTGATACGGTTTCAATGATCCGCAAGGACAAAAATCCATTTCTCTAAGCTCCTAAATAACAGGTAATAAACGAATTATCCAAATGAAAACCATCACAGCAACGAGCAACAAACGTTTAACAACCGTTGTGGTGCCTTGAAAGTACAGAAATCCGGTATACTATTATCAGATTCCAGAAACCATAATACTCCGGAAAGCATTTGGAAATACTTTTACAATTTACAGAAAACTACATTTCGTTAATGTTTAAAAACAATATTTAAATAGCTATTTTAAGTCGTTATTGACGGGAACGGGTTGCTATATGCTGTAAATATACTTCAACCCATTGATTTTTCGATTAATTGAATGTGCTAATCTGAGATATTTTATCGCAAGGTTAAAAAACGTAAAGTAACATATAAGCGTTTCGCAGCAGATGGTAGACCGTAAACACCCCGCATCTGACACTGCTGGATAGATTACCAGGCATCGCAATATTTATTAAATACCGCAACAAAAAGGTGAAAAAACAGGAGTAGTTTTATTTGCATATTAGCAGCATCATTAAACTGTATCATGTTGACCAGTTCATTTGCTGTGGTCATCATGCCTGTACATGCCAAATGTTTTTTATTATACATAAAACGTTAATATATAAGAACAATTATTTGCACCAATACTACTCCTATGTTGATTTTGTTGACCATATGGTCAACAATTTACTCTTTTTTACTATTAAAGTGCATACACTGGAAGTTTTTCCCTTTATATTATTGGTATTCAAATTTGCTACTGGTTTTTGTCAGGGGTGAATCGGATTGACAAAGCATGTAAATTCGAACTAAATCCGGGGGGGGGAATTAATGCCGAATATATTTGATTATTATGATTATCATAAATACCTGATGGATTACTATAAAGAAAAAAAGGCACAACAGAGTTTTTTCTCGTACAGGTATATGAGTCAGCGACTCGGAATTGATCCCGGTTATCTTGTAAAAGTTTTTCAGGGGAAAAAAAACATCACACTGGAATCTGTTCAGAAATTTGTTGACCTTCTGAAACTTTCAAAAAAAGAAGCCCGGTACTTTGAACTCCTGACACTCTTCTGCAAAGCAAAAACTCATGAGGAAATGACCGGCTATTTTGAAAAACTTCTTCCCTTTACCAACAAATCTCCGGTTAAAATAGAAGAGAAAAATTATGAGTTTTATAAAAAATGGTACTACTCAGCAATCCGGGAAATCCTTGCATTTCATAAATTCAAAGATAACTATGATGAACTTGCTGCAACCGTTCAACCGCAAATAAAAGCATCCGAAGCAAAAAAAGCAATTGATCTTCTCGGGAAGCTGCAACTGATCCGGAAAAATGAGGACGGATTTTACGAGGTTACATCACGGTTTATGACTACTGGAGAGTCCTGGCATTCAATCGCAATCAGACAATATCAGGAGGAGATGCTTGTTCTGGCAAAGGATGCCCTTGAGAAAATCCCCAGGGATGAGAGGGATTTTTCCACTATGACTATAAGTTTGTCACAGGATGGATTTAACAAAGTACGTGAAGGTCTAAAACAATTCAGGCACCAGATATTCGAAATAGTAGAAAAAGAAAATCATGTTGATTGTGCCTACCAGTTGAACTTTCAGGTTTTTCCGGTTTCAAAGAAAAGAGAACATCAAACAGAATTGGTGCAGGGAAATGATTAAGTTTCTTGCAGGCACGCTTGCATCATTTCTCATTTGTACGTTTTTTTTATGTACGACATCACCGCTTACAGCCGGTTCAGGCACCGGAACAGAGACTACCAATGGTGTCATCGCATCAGTGCGCTACCTTGATGGCAGGGTTGCGGCAAACATTCCCGCACGTATCCATCCCGCAAACTTTGTAATGGACACCAACACAGCTCTTTACAAACCATACCGTGAGCTGATGACCGATTCAAACGGCATTATTATCATCGACAGCCTTGCGTGTGGCTTTTATTCTGTTTTTTTTCGTAATAACAACGGTGAGGGTGCACTTCTGAAATGCGAGGCTAATAGTGACAGCCTCAGAGATTACGGTATCGTTTTTCTTGACCAGCTAAGTGAAATCACCGGCGTTATTGACACATCGGTTATCGATGATTCAACCGATGTCTATGTACAGATCTACGGTCTGGATGTCGTTAAAAAAGTTGACAAAAATACCAACAATTTCAAAATCGACAATATCCCTGCCGGAAGTTATACCATCAGGGCCGTTACCTCACAACCTCAGCAGCTTCATGAGATAATCAGTAATGTAAAGGTAGTACCTTATAAAACAAATATAATCGATACCATAGTAATTAAAAATAGAACTCAATGGTTGAATTCAGGGAAAATTTTCCTTAACACGACTGACTCCGGAGCCAATGTCGCTGTGTCAATCAGACGTTTTCCAGTACTCGTCCGTCTCAATAGTTCAAACTTCGATTTTTCTTCCGCCAGATCCGATGGAAGCGATATCTGCTTTGTCAAACCAGACAATACACCAATGCCATTCCAGATTGAACGCTGGGATAGAAATTGTAAGGTAGCAGAGATCTGGGTTAACGTTGATACTGTCTATGGAAATAATGCAACACAATACTTTACAATGCTCTGGGGGAATCCTGATATACAGAGAATTAACACAAACAGCGCAGGCGTCTTTGACACAACACTGGGAATTCAGGCATCCTGGCATATGGGCTCGAAAGATGGCATATTTCTTGATGACGCAACGGAAAACCGGTTTGATGCAAAGTACATTGGCATGACCAGGAAAACAATTGTTGATGGCCAAATCGGCCCGGCATGCTGGTTTGATGGAACATCGAATTATGCGATTGTGTGCAATTCTGCCTCAGGCAAGCTCAATTTCACCCAGAATGCACAATACACAATCTCGGCATGGGTTTATGCAGAAAAACTTGACAATGCGATCCATACTGTCATATCGAAAAGCCATCACCAGTACGGTTTACAGATCAGCAGCAGTAACACCTGGCGTTTCTATGAGTATCATCAGAAATCAGGTTGGCAGTGCTCTAATGCACCCGCTGCAGAAAAACAGTGGCAATTTATTGTCTGCATACGTGACAGATCCAAACAGAAGATCTACGTTGATGGCGTTCTTATGAGTGAATCAATCGACGTAAAGCACTCGACTGATGCAAAAATAACCACAGACAACATTTCCATTGGTAAACGAACCGGATCAACTGCTCAATGGTTTAACGGGATTATTGACGAAATGCGTATTTACAGCAAACCAAATTCGCCCGACTGGATACGTCTGTGCTATATGAACCAGCGTAGTGATGACAAACTGGTGATGTTTGAAAATCGTGCTGACAAGCGCTGATTTGTTGATTCTGTCAATAGAAATTATCCGGAACAAAGAAACCTTTCAGGGCATTATAACAAAACGGATGCCACGGTTCTGTTGATGAAACAGTAACACGTGCCGGTAATGAAATATGAATTATAGCATTGTTCTGCGTTTTCAATTCCACATTGAAACCTGATCGAAAATTATTACCGGTCTGACTGCATGAGCTATTTACAAGACGCATAAGCCCCCATTGGCTACGCATTATTTTTTTTCCACTTCTGTCTAAACTATCGGTAAGTTCCAGCTGTAAATCCTGTTGTTCTCCTTCAACTGGCCACCACAGGGATTTACCCGGCTCGGTGAGCAGATTTATCAATACTTTTCCTAAAGCAATATCCGCCTTTTTCAATTTCTTATTCGATTGCTGCGGCAGTATTGACACCTTCCATACTTTCCGCTTACCATCCTTAAAAAAGATATGCGAAATAGTATCAGCCTTATTAAGACATTTTAAAAATGATGGTGAAAATCGTATCGGAATTAAAGCTGCCGAATTGCGTAATTCGTATTTTGAATTACCCTTTGTAATGTAGGGGCTGAAATAATCATTTACTGTCTTCCAGAACATTCCGGAAACCGGATTAAAAAAGTCAATCGAAGCATCAAATGATGCCTCTCTGTCATTGTCAACAAACGGATACATTCTATTGAGGGATGCATCAAACAGCCTGTACACATCCAGCCACTTTGCTGAAAGATTTTTAGCAAGTTCAGGTTTCAATAACTCGATGGTACGGTTATACGGTTCCATCATCAGGTGCTCTAAAAACCCCTTCTGATCCTTACTCAGCGGTAAAAGCACCGAAGAATAAATATATTGGTATGCCCGTAGCAGCGGATCACTATCGTGGCCGGTAAATACACCCAGAATCGAATTCACCTCTGAAGCTGTTACCAGACCTTTTGCAACCTCCTCAAATTGTTTTTGATATTGAGGAAGATTTGAAACCACAAACGGTCGTAAAAAAGCCATTTCATCAGTAAATTCCAGAAAAGCCGGTTCATTAATGATTCCGGAATCGGATTTGATAAAGCTTCCCGACCAGTCGGCAAACTTTCCTGTCAGTTTTGCAATATCCGACTGTGGCCCGCTTAACTGAAGCAAACGCTCCTGTGCTGTCTGAAATGAACCAAACCTGTCCATGGAAACAGAATTCAAAAAATTACGCCATTGTATTCTGATATCTTCACTATACCTCTTTACAAGTCCATTATAGAGCTGTTTGGGATCATTGAAAATGTCAGTATACGCTCCCTTATTGTTACCAATTGCCCAATCCTCGATGTTTTTGCGAACATTACTGTCCTCATGAAATTTCTTGCGAACGTACCCATTCCACCCTGTTGGCGTATACACCTCATTCAGGGTCATCGATGCATGCAGATTCAGCGGAATGTCTTTGCCTATTATGTCAACAAGCTCCAGATTCTTTGATGATACCAGTAAGTCATTGAGCGCCATCACATATACCGCATTTACATCAAACATTCTAACTAATTTATCCTGCACACTGGCAACAAGCATTGTATCTGCGCTGATTTTATATTTTGATTCCCTGTTGTTCTTCATTTCGCCAACGTACGCAATTATTACATTGTTCAGTATGCTGTCAAGATCACTTTTTACATTAGTTGAACCGAAAATAGAGGTTAGTGCCATATTATGAAGTACAGGGACTACAACACCTTTGTCAATGACACCTGGATGGTTCCGGTTTAAATCTGAAATGGCAAGATATGTCTGCAACAAATGCTTTAATTTCATGAAATCGTTTTCAGGACTGTTTTCCGTTAATTTTACCATTCTGTTTTGTTGAACAACCAATTCATTGGAACATGGAACCACAATCGTGTTAAAAACAGATGACAAAAATGCATCTTTAATAGTGGATGACATCTTTTTTGTTTTATATCTGGTAATAACCATCGAAAATGTCGGTCTTTTTTCATACTGCTTATAATTATTATAGTGTTGTAATAAACCACCAAGTTGTTTTATGCCTTCAGGAGAGTGCGAAACAGGTACGGAAAAATCTGTTCTAACCTTTTTGTCAATTTTACGAACATGATGTGATGCTCCACACTCAAAAAAGGATACTGCAATAATAACAAGTAGTACTACAGCCGCTTTCCAGAAAAGTGATGTCGCGTTTTGTCTGAATTTCTGTTCGGTAGAAGATATAGGAGCTACATGTTTTGGTATTACATTAGTCAATACCGGAGTGGCGAAAAATGTTGTGACCGTATTTGCTGCACCCATGGGTGATTCATATCCGATTGATCCCTTCTTTTTATTGGGATTCAAAGGATGCGAGATGATCGTTTTACTGACATCAAAAATCCGGCTGTCACTATCCTTTATTTTCAGTTCCCCGGTTTGACAACTGGTAAAGAAAAATCCGCCAAATAAAGGCTTTCCGGTAAATTCATTGTTTTTAAACAATATGGAAAACAATGACGAAAGTTTATCTCTCATGGATTCGAACATTATAGGAAACTGGCAAATCAATCTACGGTTGGACTGATTATGGTCACGGGCAAGCATTTTGACCTGAATCTCTTTTATCCAGTCAAGAAGCATTGAGAGTTCTTCAAGAAATATCTCTTTAAGTTTTTGTTCGGCAGCAGCTACATCCAGCGTTGTCCCTAACACCCGCTCATTCCATTTTCCAAGCGGATCACTGAATAGCATATTAAACCCGGTTATTTTATCCGCATTTGTAAACACATGATATACCGGCAGTTCTATTCCCCACAATTTTATAATCTGATCAATTCGTTTACGTAACGATTCTCCAATATTCCTTATACCCGGTAATTCAGCATTGAGTAATAAATCGCAATCTATAACCATTAGAATACCATCTAAGGGACGCCGGCGCCGTATCGATGCAAGCGTCTGAAGAAAACTTTGGAATTCCACTGATGCAGAATCAGCAATCATACTTCCGGGTATATCTATCCAGACTGCATCATTGGTAAATCGCCACTGAATTTCTTCATCCGGGTCATCAGGATAGGTTGCAATACAGTTCAGTCCGGTTTTGTTGATCAGTGTAGATTTTCCTGATCCTGCAGGACCGCACACTAAAAACCAGGGACGTGAGTAGATCAATTGTTTTCTTCTGAACCAGTCACTTCCACAGGCTTTCTGGAATCTTTTAATTGCAGCTAAAAATTCCTGCCTGATCTGCTGATTTTTCTGATTACCACTATTATCGATTTTTGCCCGTTTTGGAGGTAGTGGTATAGCCTTAATTTTTAGCATAACAGATCACCTGTGAGGATTAATGAGTTGATGTACGGCTACGATATGGTATACAGCCGGTATTTTTCAGAAGTGCTCTCCACTTGAATTGCAGACCTGTTTAACACAGATAATCAGGATGCACCCTATCAGCTGCGCTGGTCAGACCAAATTTTTCAAATATACGTAGTGTATTGTTTTGAATCAAGTAACAATCTCTTTTCCCAATAATTTACCTGAATTATTTTGTGAATTATGAGTCAACACCAAAGATGTTTTGTCGAAATTCTTACACCGGATGGTAACAATCCGAAATTTGAACTTGTTAACCAGAGAAACACCTTTGGCCGTCATTCGTCCTGTACTGTTCAGATTGGTCTTGATGATCTTCGTGTGTCAAACAGGCATGCAGAAATTGTCATTGACGGTACACAGGTCTTTATTGAAGACCTTAATAGTACAAACCACGTTTTTGTTAATAACGAACAGGTCATTAAAACCGAAATTAAACACAATGATTTCATACGTTTTGGTGCTCAGGGCCCGCAACTGTGCCTTATCATTGAAGATCACCAGCCTGTCAATGACCTGTCACCACACTATCCGGAGCAGGAAACTCACGCATCCAATAAAAATGCTGTCACTTATACTGTACCGCCTGAATTCAGGGCCGATGCATTACATGACAGCATTCTTTTCAGTGTCGAACCCGAATCAGAGGACTTTGATTTAGATGATCTTGTACCTGAGGATACAGTCCGTCATGAACCGGTAAACATCCCTGATGACAATTCCTTATCAATCGCACACCTGAAATCAGAGACTAAAAATTCTGTTGTTACTATACCTGACCATACAAGCCATATAAGCAATTCACATCCAGTTGAAGACAAATCAGATCAAACTGAACAAACAACCGATTTTTTACAAAGTGATCACTCTGAAGTACAAAAAGAGATATCAGAAGATTTTGATCTTTTTGATGTCTCACCCGAAACCGACAACCGGTATCACCATGAATCAGTTGCAGATTTAACAACCGGAACAATGACAGACAATACAATCAGCGATACTGCAGCATCAAATAAACCGCAGGACATATCAATAGATGCCGGACTTTTCGATGTGTCACCGGACAACGAGTGTATCAAGCCTGATAGTTCCTTTAATGTAAACAACACAATGGAAATATCATCACGACTGCAAAAACAAATAATGCGCAGCCAGGATCTGGATATATTAGTTAAAAATCCCAGAACCCGTGAAAAAATACTCAACAACAAAAACATCCCTGAACATCAGAAACAGGTGATTGTTTCTGTCACTGATACCTATACAACAATGAAACGGAAGTACCTTAAAGTTTTCGGGATAGTAATCGCTTTACTATTAATAAGCATTGTGTGGTTTGCAACAGGTTACTTCAGTTACAAACATCAGCTTTCAAAAGCACGCTCGCTTAAAAACCAGGTTGCCTCATTTGATCAATTAATCGAAAAAGCACGTATGCAGGACGATAACGACAATAGTAAACTGGCAGTACTTTACGGGAAACTTCAAAAGGTGCAGCAACAATTTGATTCTGTTAAAGTAAAGCTTGAATTAAAAGACCAGCAAAAAATTTATTCCGATACTGTCGAGGTCTTTCTTGATGAGATCATGGCAGAACTGAATGAAAAAAACTACTCTATTCCGCAGCATATGCTTGAACGGGTCAAATACTACATTACTCTTTTTACTACAGACAAGCGCAGATCAACTGAAGTACTGCTAAAAAGAAGAAAAGTGTTTTTTCCTGAAATAGAAACGATCTTTAAACAGAAAAGTGTACCGGTCATTCTGGGATATGTTGCCATGCAGGAAAGTTTACTTGACACTAATGCAAAGAGTTCAGCAGGAGCGGTCGGTATGTGGCAATTCATAGAGAGCACAGGAATTCGTTTTGATCTGGTTATCAATGATACTGTTGATGAACGTCTTGACTGGAGGAAATCAACTGTTGCTGCGGCAGATTACTTCCGGAGCCTTTTATTAAGGTTTGGTGATGGACGGGGTGCACTTCTTGCGATGGCTGCATATAACGCCGGTGAAGAGAAAATCAGCAAAGCGTTAACAACTGCTGTGGAAGACCCGATCCGGGATCGTGATTTCTGGTATTTATACAGAACAAGTTCAATTCTGGCCACAGAAACCCGCGAATATGTTCCTCAGGTTCTCGCCAGAATGATTATTGACAGAAATCCACAATTGTATGGTTTTTAAAACCTTCTGATATTATTTAGGCTTTTGCTTTTTCCACCACTTGTTCTTTTTTGATTTGCTCAGTGAATCCTGATTAAGCGTATCAATTACAACTATAGCGGTATCAGATTCTAAATCGAAAATTTTATCAGTATAAAACAGTTGATTCATTTTCGTTACGGCTTCTACATATCGTTCATGCGTCTGCTTTGATTTATATCTGTTGCTTACAGTCTCCCATGCAGAGTAAGCATTCTTTCCATTCGTACGATTTTTCAGGTCCTCGTAAACCATATGGGCAACTTTCGCCCGTAAATATAAAACATTAGATGAATCATCCCTGGTTGTAAACAGTGTCTTTGAATTTAGAGCGATATCAAGGAGATTCAGAGCTACCTGATAATGATCCCTGTTTGCCAAAATTATACTTTTAAGATAATACACCATCATATCATCAAGCGTTATCGACGCCAGGAGTTTTTCAGCTTCTTCAAAATTCTGGTTTTCTATATGCTTTTCAGAGATTCTGACAACCAGAGTGTCTTTACAAGCATTATTGACAGGTATTTTATGCAATATTTTTTCGGCGTCGGATACATTGTTATTTTTTAAAGCAAGTGAAACCTGCCTGCAGTAATCGATCTTATCGTATATAACAAATGATCCTGTTGTTGACCATTTGTCTCCTGCATCCGCCTGTACATGCCAGTAAAATGTATTTTTTGTACTGATGAAAACGTGGTCAACAAAGGTATCCCTGCATCCTGTGGTATCGAATACAATCTGCTGAAAATTGCTGTCTATGGCAACTGAAACCTGATACGACCGGGCCTCTTGCAGCTTGCTCCATCGAAAAGTAACTTCACCATTATAAGAAGTATCGCCTTGTAAAGGTGCAACGAGCTGAGGTGTAGTATAAACAGGAGAGAAATTGATAACACGTACCGAACTCCAGTTTATCTGCTCATCGCTGTCCCTGACACCTACACGAAAGTGATACGTTGCAGGTTTCAGATTATCTATTGAAAAGATTGTATCTGCCGGGATGGTTCTGAGAACGGTTGAATCTATGAATTGACCGTTAGTATCAATTTGTAAAATATACTCATCCGATTCAGCCATTGAATGCCACGTGATTGCCAAAATCTCTGACTTTACGATTTCACCTTCTGCGGGACTAATGATTTCAGGAAAAAGTACTTTTACCGGTGTTGAATCCACTGTAGGGGCCAAAGCCAGGCCATAAAACGGTATATAGGCTGATGTATCAATGCTGCTTTTTTTTGATTCTGTTGGTATCGCTGTTTCTTTTGGCAGATGCATTACTAATAATGTTATTCCACTGATCACAACGCCTCCCCCCAGACAACCCAGAATAATTCCAAGCGTTTTTCGGCTAATCCGTATAGAGGATAATGCATGTACTGCATGTATTACAATACTCCATATGTGGTTACCGAAATGAACAATGTGCCCTGTCAATTTACTAAAAACATCTTTTATTCCATTAATGACATTTACAAGAATTCCCAGTACTTTTTGAACCTTGATTTCGGGCATATGCAGTTTTGGTAAACTCAGTTTTGGCAGTTTTGGCAAACGTACCGTTGGGAAAGATGGCAGAGAAAATTCCGGCAACCTGAAAGTGGGTTTCTCAGGTTTCTTATCAACTGATTGTACATGCAGATTGTGCTTTGGCGGAACTCTGCGTCTCGCTTTTTCCCTCTTTCTAACCGGAATATATCCGGGATCTGCCATAAAATTTTTAAGGGCTGTTTCCGGTGGTTCAACGGAAAATTGCGCATAGGCAGTATTCAACGCCTCAAGAAGTACATCAGCATTCAGGTATCGTTCCTCTTTATCAACCTTTAAACAATTATCGACAATTTCGACAAGCTTTTTAGGGACAGGTATTGGAAATTCCTGAAAAGGCTTGTAAATACCATTTGCCTTTTTATTGACAAGATCCGTTAATCCTTCATCGGGAAATGCTTTATTACCACAAAGCTGTTCGTAAAGTATTGCACCAACCGCATAAATATCAGTTCTCTGGTCAACATCCTTATGGTTTAACTGCTCCGGAGCAAGATATTGCAGTGTACCGACAATATTTTCCCCCATTGTATGCAATCCGGTGGAAATTGGCCTGGCAATGCCGAAATCCATAAGTTTAACCGTGCCCTCATTACGCAGCATTATATTTGCAGGTTTCAGGTCACGGTGAATAACACCTTTGTACTGCTTGTCTGAAAGTGTAAAATCCAGTGAATGTGAATATTGCAGAGCCCGGGCTATCGCTATTCCAACAGCACAGACCGCATAAACAGGGAATTTCCCGCGTTCTTTAAGTAACGTCTCAAGCGATTTACCTTCGATATATTCCATCTCAATGAAAGGGCATCCCTTCCATTCATCAACTCTGTACACATTTACAATATTAGGATGATTCAGACGTGCGGTAATTCGTGCCTCGGTTAAAAACCGGTCGGATACTTCCTTTTTTCCGGTAGGAAGAAGCATCTTGACTGCGCGGTCCATATCGAGTTTTCTATCCCGTATTTTGTAAACACGGGCAAACCCGCCCTCACCTATTATATCTATTATCGGGCCGGATCCAAGAACCTCTCCCAGAATAATTTCAGGTGGATTTTCAGGAACAGCATAGGGCGATTTTACGGAAATGCCTTTCTTTGCCCCTAAATCCGCAATAGGAACATCAGATATGGTTTTTATCCATTCGTCACTCTGTGGAGTTTTATTTACGTTTTCTTTATGATCCATACAAAATCAGAATACTTCACCTTTTTTGAAGAACAGGAGACAATCACAATCTATAATGTCAGGAAAGTCACTTCAGAGATCGCATGGATATGCACCCTTAACGCCGATCTATATAATAATATACATTTGTGCACAGGAATGATTACGAACGGGTGCAATCCTTTTTACCAACTTTAATCGTGTGGAGTATGAAAGTGAGGGAGAATTGATGGTGATTTCTTGCCAGAATCTATTGATCTATATATATTTACAGTATGTGTTATGTATTTTGTTAATGTAGTAAACGATACGGGCAGATTCAATTTAACAAACCGGTTTTTTTAAATGGCAACGAAAAAATGTGATCATAATCAAGGTGATTTTGAGAAACCAACCGGAGTTGAAACGCTCACTAGCGACAAAACGTCAAGCCCGATAGATTCCATATTATCTAATATTGTTATTGAACCACAGGCTCCATCAGGCGATGGGAAGCGTATCAATGGGATTGTTGTGGGCAGGATTATCCATGCCGAAGAGGCAACAGCTCCAATGGTTGATTTCCCTGGAAATGTTTCCGGTTCACCAATCAAGGCATTGGCAACAGTAGCAGTTGGCCCCGCAGATAACAATCGGGATGTTGCACTGGCTTTTGTTAATGGAGAGTGGAACAAACCGGTGATAATCGGATTTATGCATGTTCCTCAGGCGCAGTCGCAGGCTGGAGAGGTTTCGAAAAATGTCAAAGTGGAATCGGATGGTGAAACGGTGACGATTTCTGCAGAAAAAGAGATTGTGCTCAAATGTGGTGAATCGAGTATCACCCTTACCAAAGCAGGAAAAGTACTGCTTAACGGTACCTATATTTCCAGCCGGTCAAAAGGTGTCAACAGAATGCGCGGTGGATCGGTACTGCTGAACTGACCTTACAAACCTGTCTTAACAGTGCTTTGAATAACGTCCTTTTTTTGTTAGATCAGATTAAAGAAAATGCTGCAACTGAAAAACAACACTCCTTTCAAACCCGGTATGGCACTATTTCCTGATCAAAACGGAGTAGATACCTTTTATGCAATCATGAAAGCAACGTTTACGCTGGGTGATAAAAAATTCAGAATCGCGGAAGAACAGGTTCCACCATTTCCTGCAGATGAGTACTGGGACAAACCCGGAGAATCAAGTTTGCGGTATGCGTCCGATATGCACCTTGGAAAATTGTCAACCGATGTTGTACTCAACGGACAGGCGTGGGCACCAAAAGGAAAAATGGCTCAGTACATTGATACTGCAGTGATGGTGGCTGACCGACAAAAAGTGATACGTGTTTTTGGTGACCGATGGTTTATCAAAGGTTTTAGCGGATTGTCAATAACAGAACCGGAACCCTTTGAATCGTTACCCATAGTGTACGAGCGAGCATTTGGTGGTACTCATATCATTGATGAAGAAAAGGGAAAGATCAAGGGTGAAGCGCGCAATCCAATAGGTATCGGATTTAAAGGTAAACACAGCGCATCAGAGCTTGACAGACAACCGGTCCCAAACCTTGAAGATCCAGCACGTCCGTTTAAGGGTGTTACCAATTCAGGCCTGCCGGTTTGTTATGGATTTATCGCTCCAAACTGGATGCCACGCCTAAAATATGCCGGTACCTACGATGAAACCTGGCAAAAAAAACGGATGCCATACCTGCCCGAAGATTTTGATATGCGGTTTTTCAGTGCAGCATGTCCGGAGCTCACCTTTGACCGCTACCTTGAAGGCGGAGAACCGGTTGAACTGCACAACGTAAGTCCACTGGGTCCGATTAAATTTACTTTGCCGGTTTGTAAGTTCAATGTAAGTGTACAGATAAAAGGAAAAACCGAAAAACTTGCTATGAAATGCGAAACCGTTTTGTTTGAACCCGATGAAAACCGGTTTTCGATAGTATGGCGGGATTCGATTGCCTGTGATAAGAAAACGCTCAATGTTGAACAGGTAACCTTTGAAATAGACACGCTCAGCGGAGTTGTAACAAACTGATATGTCAGAACAAACCATACATATAGTTGGAATCGGCATGATAACCCCGCTAGGCGACAGCGCGAAAATGACCGCTGCTGCAGTGAGAGCTGGAACCAGTGCTCTTGACACCAGTTCAATTATGAACAAACGGTTCGAGCCAATGACCATGGCACTCGTTCCCGAAGAAGCACTCCCGCCACTTAATGAAAAACTCGCCGAAACACCGGGCTTAACAAGCAGGCAGATTCGAATGTTGCGGCTATCACAAAAGCCACTTTGTGAAGCTCTCGGAAACAGTGTACCCAAAGGACTATCAGTCCCATTATTCTTATCAGTCCCCGAAGAAATACCAGAATGCCCTGCACCCGTTAATAACGATTTTTTAAACCACCTGCACACACAATGTGCAGAACAGTTCGATCTAAAAAAAAGCCAACTTTTTAACAACGGTCGAGCATCCGGTATCGAAGCAGTAGCAGCGGCATTTAATACACTAAGTAATAATACCGAAGAATTTATTCTTGTCGGTGGATGCGATACCTATCTCGATCTTTACCTTCTTGGAACATTAGACCGGGACAACCGTATCCTTGCCAACGGAATCATGGATGGATTCGCGCCCGGTGAAGGCGCAGCATTTCTCCTGTTGACTTCGGAAAAGGCTCTGCAAAAACACAAACTGACCTCTCTTACGCAACTATATCAACCGTCGTGTACCGATGAACCGGGACACCGATATGGTGATGAGCCCTACAAAGGTGATGGACTCGCAGAAGCGGTAAGTGGGGCACTTGCTGTACTTGAACAGGAAAAAGTACAAACCGTATTCGCCTCTTTTAACGGAGAAAATTTCTTTGCCAAAGAGTGGGGCGTTGCTTTTATGAGAAACCATGACAGTTTCGAAGAAAAGCTCCGTATGGAACATCCGGCAGATTGTTATGGTGATCCTGGAGCAGCTGCAGGCCCGCTTCTGATGGGTCTTGCTGCAATCGGAATACAAAAACAGTATGTAAAAGGCCCTTGTATGATATTCTGTTCATCAGAAAAAGCGAAGCGCGGGGCAGTGTGCATAAAATCAAGTCAAGAAAGAGCTTGACTAAGAGAATGTGCAGAACTGAGATTTATTATTACATCAAGTTGTCATCTCTTGTAAGATCTGGGCAACAAGTGAGATAATAGGAGAAATTATGAGAAAGATAACATTTGTTAACAGTATTGAATTGCCCACAAAGGCGACGGCAGGGCTAATCACCAGCCACAATTGACAAAAGCTTTGTTACAAAACAATCATCTACAGACCAAAAGAAGGTGATGTTTTAACCTGGGAAATGAAACGCGACGGAAATACATTTGCAAGCTTAACCAGTGGCTCATGCTGACTGATGCAGCATAGCGAGGTGTGTACTACTGACAAGTGTTTGATATTCTGTTAATGGAAAAATTAAAAATAAAGAACCATTAATAAAAGTAAGAGGATAACACTAAGAGGATAACACATGGCACAAACAACATTTACTAACTCACGGGGTATTTCTCATAAGGGGAGTGGTGGCTTTAATATTGTATTTCCTGATGTGTGCAAAACGCCTTCACCTGGAGGACCAATACCAATTCCGTATCCAAATACCGGAAAAGATTCTGATGCCAGTGATGGTCCTGATACCGTCAAGGTTGACAAAAAAATGCCTATGGTCAAGGGGGCTAAATACAGTACTAGCACCGGTGACGAAGCAGGGAGTGCACAAGGTGTGGCTAGTAATAAGATCAAAGGCGAATGTGAATTCATGATGTATTCGTTCGATGTCAAATTTGAGGGTAAAAATGTTTGCAGGTTAGGAGACCCTTTATTTCATAACAAGAAAAATATTTTAGGATAATAAACTCATTTAATTAATTAAATGAGTTTAGAAAGAAATAAAAATTAATATAATAAAGGAGAAATTAATGCCGCACCAAGGAGTGAGTACATATAGTGAAAATTCTTGTGATTCTGAAGAACAACTTGAAAAATATAATTGTGAATGGATGTGTGAAATAAACCAAAATGGGCCACATGAAGAAAAATGGCACCTTTCAAAAGTCGACTACCCAGACAAAGGAAAAGGAGTTGCTAGGAGGTCGAATGGATATTCCAAGGCATGGAAGAAAGCTGGAAGAGTTCCTTGGGATAGTGAATTCTTTGGATCAGGGGTAGATCCATTAAGAAAATCAAATGATTATCATATTCCCAGGCATAATAGTGCATCTACTTATTCACATCCGGAATATGCAACCGAAGGCCATCATTTAATAAGTTTGGCTCTGTTCAAGAAAAAGAAGTATCCAGCCTTAGTTCACAATGCACTACTCATGGGGTATGATATTAACCATAAAAAAAATGGATTT
>JAAZBG010000225.1 GCA_012513915.1 Fibrobacter sp. | reverse complement strand
TCTTCGTTGTTTCACATGCTGTTTTATGTAAATTGTTTGACATAATGATCTCCTTTATCACAAATTGTTGAATACTCAGCTAATTGTAATAGTCTTCGGTTTAACTTCATCGGACTTTGGAAGTACAATCGTAAGTACACCATTAACAAGCGTTGCACTGATTGCAGAATCGTTAATTTTCACCGGTATTGTAAACGATTTTTCAAAATTGCCATTTGTCCGCTCGTTCAACAATATTTTATCGCTGTCAGTGTAATTGACTTTGTTTTTTGTGCCTTTGATAGTCAGAGTTCCGTTTTCGAAAAGAATAGAAATTGAATCTTTGGATACTCCAGGTACTTTTGCAACAATCGTTATAGCATCAACCGAATCATAAGCATTTACCAAAGGGTATGCATAACGGATGTTCTGATTGTTAAGTAATGTGTCAAGACTGTTTCTTAGAAAGTTAACAGATGAAAGTGGACGATACGTGCAAACCATAATGACCTCCTTAAAGAAATTACTTATAATTATTTAGTTTTCCGTTCGTTTGGACTTCAATTTAAAGGTACGCTGCACATTCTGAGTTGTTATAGTACTTTATTCGTACCTTTTAATTTAAAACCTCAAAAAATTTACAATTGATTATAAAGCAACAGCTGTGCCAGATGGTGATGGTTCCTTGTTTTATATACCAGGTAGGGGGCGGTAATCATTATGTTATTAAAATAGATGTGAAATAATTGCGGTTTTTGATGGTTGTATGAGTACAGGATGATTGCGAATAATTGACATACGGGTGGACCGTACCTTCAAACATTGGAAATTCGTTTCATGGGGTGAAACAGATGTTTGAAAATGAAACCCATAGTATGGATGATACAAAACGTACAACAGAACAGGAACATTATGATAAACGTTTCAGGGAAAAGAGAACGATTTACTCATGAACCTGCTCTGTTGCTGAATGCACTATTACCGAACCGGTTAATTACCTTTTTGTGAATCATCCTGTGCCGAACGCGATTTAATTAATTGCATTTGCTCATAATATTCGGGGTAGAAATGTTTAATGCAATCAGGACAAAGTGTATGAGTAAAATCGAGATGAGAGTGCTTACTCAGATAGATCTCAATATGATTCCAGTAACCCTGATCATCACGGATTTTTTTACAACCAGCGCAAATTGGAAGCAGGCCGCGCAGCGTTTCGACCTCGTTGAGAGCGTTTTGAAGCTCATTAATCAGATGAATACGGTCATTCTCAGCAATTTTACGCTCAGTGATGTCCTGTGATGTAATAATTGCTCCTTTGGAAAAAGGGGCAATAGTAATGGATAGATACTTGTTTTTATAGCGCAATTCATTGAAGTGCTTGATTTGATTCGATTTGATGGCATCCATGAGCTCATCATACATATTAATCTCATGGTTAGAGGCATAATCTTTATACATAATATTGCCGATTTCGGGGATACGATCACCGCTTGCCCGTTTTGCATAATTAGACTTTATCACTCTTCCGTCTGTATCAACGACAACGGTGAAAACTGGATTGAATTGAAACAATGCAAAATTGAATGCCTCTTTTTCTGCTAAGTCCTGCAGGTGTTGTTTGTTGGCAGATTCAAGTTTTTCCAGTTCAGTGACTCTCTTTCTTAGTGTCTTTATTTCTTTTATGAGATCCGGTCGTGAGTAATTATCGATATCTGTCATAGAAAGGCTCCACTCATCAATTAGTTGTGTACCCAAATTAATATCCACAATAGGATGCTTAATTCAATGCATGAAAATTGTAACATTCGATGGATAACAATTCAAAAGAATTTTTGAAAAAGAATTAGGTTGATATATCATGAGCCTCTACCTATTTTAAGCATACCATAGTTGGTTGTTTGTGCTTGTAAATTCGGTAATGCTGTTAAAAGAATTGCGTTTTTGTAGTAAAACGAATTATTTTCAACAACATTACCATTACTGGCTAATGTAGTATTTACTCATTTCATGGAATCACGTGTGACCAACCAGAAACCCTACAGGATATTGCTGGTCGATGATGAACCAGGCATACGCAAGATATTGCGCTTGTTCTTTGAACTTGAGGGATTCTCTGTATTTGAAGCAATAACTGCAAATCAGGCAATTTCGGTAATAAAAAAGGAAAAACCACACCTGGTAATTCTGGATGTGATCCTGTGCGGACAGACTGGATTTGATGTCTGCGAGTGGGTGAAGAGTAATCCGGAGACTAAAGATACGATCGTATTTCTTTTTACTGCTCTTAATCAGGAACATGACTACAGAGAAGGTCAGCGTGTCGGTTGTGACCAGTACCTCACAAAGCCTCAGAATCCAAAAGATATTGTCGAAAGAGTCAATGAGTATCTAAAATCAAAAGCAGAAATTAAACCAGAAAACTAATCTTTGTTTTCCAAGTTGCATTGGTAAACGTGTTACTTATACATCAGAAAGGATGTTCACATTCTCATGAAAAAAAGTGGTCCTATTAGCATCCTGATTGTTCTATTGTCGGTAGTAGTAGCATTATTGCTTCTAACACCGTCATTCATCTTCTATTCTACGAAGCCGGAACAACGGGACGAATTAGTAAGCAAGCACCCTAAAATCTTTAAAAAAGTGTTGAACCTTGGCCTTGATCTTCAGGGTGGTATGAGGCTTGTACTTGAGGTTGATCGTAGCAGTATTGAAGCATCGAAAGATAAAGATCTGCTGGATCGTGCTTATACTATCATAGAGAACCGTATTAATGGTCTTGGTGTTGCAGAACCGGTTATTCAAAAGCAGGGTAATGACAGGATTATCGTTGAACTTCCAGGGTTGAAAGATGAAAAGGTTGCAAAGGAAGTTATTGGAAAGACTGCACAGCTTCAGTTTCATCTCCTTAGAGAACCCGCACAGTTTCAGACAGCGCTTTCCGTAATAGATAATGTTGTCGCGGGTAAAGCACAGAAAGATCTCGGGAGTGATTCAACAAAGGCCCTTGACTCCGCTGCCATAAAGGAAAAAGAAAGACAGAAACTTGCAGAGAGTCTTCTTACCGGTAGAGATACCAGCCATGCTGATACCGCTGCAGTTGATACAAAAACGAAATCGTTTATGGAACTATTGGCTGTTGTGGGTGATCAGGTTGGTGTAAAAGATGATGATTTTAAAAAAGTCAAAGAAATTCTTGCCCGCCAGGATGTGCGTCAGGCACTTGAGAGTGCAGGACTTGGTTCAAATGCATTCCTGTGGAGTCATGATACTACTGTAATCAGTGGAAAAAATTACTTCACACTTTACTATGTTAAAGCAAATGCAGAACTTCGCGGAGATATCATTAAAGATGCCGTGGTTGGATTGGATCAGATGCAGGGTGGAAATGCCAAGGTTGATCTGACACTGAATACCAAAGGTGCACACAAGTTCTCATCCGTAACGGCTGCAAATGTTAACAAGTTCCTCGCAATTGTTCTTGATAGTACTGTGTATTCTGCACCGCGAATCATTCAGAAGATTTCAGGTGGTCGTGCGGAAATTACCGGTAGTTTTACAACCGCTGAAGCAAAGAATCTTGCACTTGTGTTACGTGCCGGTGCGCTTCCTGCTCCTGTGAAAATTATTGAAGAACGTACTGTTGGACCATCACTTGGTTTTGATTCGATCAACAAGAGCTTTTTTGCTGGTTTAGCAGGAACAATCCTCGTGGTACTGTTCATGTTTGTTTACTATAAGAAAAGCGGTGGTATTGCAATTTTTGCAATGGTCATAAATATCATTGGTGTACTTGCCGCGATGGCTGCAATAAATGCAACTCTGACACTACCTGGTATTGCCGGTATTATTCTTCAGGTAGGTATGGGTGTTGATGCATCGGTGCTTATTCTTGAACGTATTCGTGAAGAACTTCGACTTGGAAAAACAGTTCGTAGTGCGATTGATGCTGGTTTTGAAAGAGCTTTTGTTACAATTCTTGATTCAAACCTGACAACAATTGTAACTGCGTTACTTCTTCTCTGGAAGGGTACAGGACCTATTCGTGGTTTCTCTGTAACTCTTATTCTTGGCCTTCTTATATCACTGTTTACAGCTCTTTTTATAACCCGTGTTATAATGGATGTTGTGTTCAAGAAAAACAATAGCAGAATGAGTATTTAAACTTAGCAGAGGAAATCATGTTAGAATTTTTTAAATCAACAAATTACAATTTTATCAAGAATTGGGGTGTAGCGACCGGATTCTCACTTGTCGTTATTGTCTCGTCATTGATCTTCACGTTTGCTACTGGCGGATTTAATTATGCAGTGGATTTTACCGGTGGAACACTTACCCAGGTAAAATTCAAAAACACTGTTGATGATAAGGAGCTTGCTAAAATCAGAAGTGTGCTTCAGGATATGGAGATCGCCCCAAATGTAAAAATCAGCAAACCTGAAGTTAAAAATATCGGCCCAAAAACTGATAATGAGCTTCAAATTACTGTAAAAGAAAAATTTGAGGGTACAGTACTGCAGGAGAAAATCCGGGAAGCATTAACTCAAAACTATGGAGAAAATCCGTTTGAACTTCGTAGGCAGGAACTTGTCGGTCCAAAAATCGGAAAAGAACTGAAAACAAACGCGATTGTCGCTGTAATTCTTGCGATGATTGCACTATTGATTTACGTTGGTGTACGATTCAGTCTTCCATTTGCCTTTGCAGCAGTTGTTCCGATTTTCCATGATGTCGTAATAGCACTGGCACCAATGTTGTTTATAAAAAGTGAGCTTTCACTCGCAACTATTGCCGCTCTACTGACAATCGCCGGTTATTCATTGAATGATACGATCGTTATTTTTGACCGTATTCGTGAAAATATCCGGGCAAATGGTCTCAGGAATCATTCATTTTTTGATCTTGTTAATACGAGTATCAATCAGACACTCTCAAGAACAATTATCACATTTACGGCAATGATAATTGTCGTTGCAATGTTGTTTTTCTTTGGTGGTGAAGCAATTAAAGACTTTTCGTTGCCAATGTTTGCAGGTACGATTGCGGGTGTGTATTCAACAATCTACATCGCAAGTCCGATTCTTGTATGGTGGAATAAAAAGTGGCCAATCACTAAAGTGTAATTTTTTGAAAAACTGAGTTGTATCAGATAACGCTTAATTTTAAAAACCTCTTATGGAAAAAGTCCCATGAGAGGTTTTTTTCTACCTGTATCAGACGGTTTACAGTATGCGAACAATTCTGTTTGTTTTTATTTCAATAGCATTTCTTTCAAATGCTTATGCGCAGGAACCAATTACCATCGCCATTGTAAAATACAATGGAGGCGGAGACTGGTATGCAAATCCATCTGCGATGCCAAACCTGATTAAAGAAGTAAAACGCAGAACAAAGATTCCGGTTGCCGATACCGTTGCGACAGTGAGTATTATGGATAATTCATTGTTTCAATATCCATTTATTTATATCACCGGGCATGGTGATATAAAATTATCAAATAATGAAAAAATCCGCTTACGCCGGTACCTGATAGGGGGCGGATTTTTATGGGCTGATGACAACTATGGGCTTGATAAATCTTTTCGTAAAGAGATGGCATCATTATTTCCTGAAAATCCATTGGTTACGCTTCCAAATGATCATCCCATTTATAAAAGTTTCTACACATTGCCATCATTACCGAAAATTCATGAACATGATGGAAAACCGGCGGAAGGTCTGGGTATTACTTTTGATAACCGTCTAATCGTATTTTATTCGTATAGCTCGGATATCGGTGATGGTCTCGAGGATCTTCATGTGCACAATGATGGACCGGAACTTCATGAACTCGCGATCAGAATGGGGATTAATATCATCGCATGGTTTTTTAAACAATGATTGACGCGTTCAGGAGCATTACACAGTTTGCTGCTCAGGCTCAGCAAAGGTTGATAATTGCGAAAATTATCGAACGTATAGTGATGTCCCTTGGAGTGTTGTCTGTTGTTGCCGCTGTTTTAAATATTCTTTTTATTGTTCTTCCATTCTCAATTATTATTTACGTTCTTGACGTTGCGGTTGTTCTTCCGCTTTTTATAGTAATATACTTCTGTGTATTGTTTATCTGGATAAAGCGGGTTTCCAGGTTCGACGCTTTACGGTATCTTGAAAAACAAAGCGGAACTGAACATGGGGTGGTATCGATTGCTTTTGAAATAAGGGATCAGGCGGAGAGCGTTTTTACCCGAAGAGCTGCAGAAATTGCTACTTCACAAATACCAAAATTAAAAGCATCTTTCCCGTCATTTTGTACTCGTCGCGCGGTACTTGTTTTTTGTATCGGAATGGTTCTCTTTACAAGTACATCACTGTTGGAAAGTTCCGCTATCCACTATGTATCTATTTCCGATTTAGTAAAAAATAAAAAAATAGAGTATGTTGTCAAACCAGGAAGTGCGAGAGTAGCAAAGGGGGGCACTGTTGTTTTATCCATGGAATGCAATACTACGGCAACTACATCATGCTGGCTACTGGTAAAAGATATTTCTACCGGTAAAACAAACAGAAAAATGATTCATAAAAATAGCATGGATCTGTTTTCTGATACACTGGATAATGTTACAAAGAGCATCCAGTATCAATTTATGGTCATGAATAGAAAAATAAACAGGGATAGTATCATCGTTGTTCAGCCTCCGGTAATACAGTCAATTGCTTTAACGATAACTAATCCAGGTTATATGAATCGAAAAGATACTGTTGTTATCAGCGGTAACGGCAACGCTTCAGTTTACAGAGGGGCAACTATCGGAATAGAACTTGAAAGCAGTTTTCTGAAATCGGCACAACTTGTAATAAACAATGATACAACGGTGATGATAGCAAATAAGCGAAACGCATCATCATCCTTTAATGTTATCGCAGCTGATAAAATGCAGTATGCAATCATTTTAACAGATACTATGGGACAGAAAAATGAAGATTCGATTCACTATGAGATAACAGTTATCCCTGATGAACTACCGGCAGTGCAGATTACAGAACCGGCTTTTAACAAGAATCTGACACCGGATATGATTGAAAATGTAGCATTTGAGGCTGTTGATGACTTTGGAATCCGTAGCGCAGCGCTAAACTATTTTATCAGCAGTAATCGGGTTAATGTGGCAGCAATTAAATTATCTCCAAAGAAAAGTGTGGATAAATACCAAAAAAAGTATATATGGGACCTGAATAAAACCGGTTTATATCCAGGTGATACGCTTTTTTATTTTGTAAAGGTTTTGGATAATTATCCATACAAACCACATCATAGTGCCAGCAGTGATACCTATTTTTTCAGAATTCCATCATTTGAAGAGATATCAAAAGGTATTCTTGAAAAGGAAAAGCACGCAGAACAACTTCTTAAGCATGCAATCGATAATGCCGGTGAAATCAGAAAGACAACAGATAAAGTACAATCAGAAAGTAAACGGGGATCCGAAAACCCATCATGGGAACAGAATCAATTGCTTGATGAAATGAAAGATCAAACCGGGAAGCTGCGAGATTCTTTGCAAAATGCTGTTGATGCATTGAATCAGAGTGCTAAGGAATTAAGAAAACAGGGTGGCTTAGGTAATGAGCTCGCTGACAAAATGAAACAAATAGAAAAAATGATTGAAAAACTTGCTGCGAAATATGGTGACAGTCTTTTTACCGATATTGACAAGAATCAGAAAATCACAGCGAAACAATTGCAGGAAGCTGCAGAAAAAGCAAAATCGCTTTTACCGGACCTTGAAAAGGCCCTTGAGAATACACTCAAGTATCTTGAGGCTATGCAAAAAGACCGTGAGCTGGCGGAATTGTCAATGAAAGCTGAAAATCTTGCCAGGCAACAAGTTGCTCTTAATGAACGTGAAACTGATGACAGCAGGGTACAGCAGGATCAGGTGATACGTGAAAGTGAAGCGTTGAATAATGATATCAGTAATGCACTTGATCAGAATAGTAACAGAAATATTGATTCACTTTTAAATCAGATTGACTCTTTGGGAAAAAAGATTAGAAGCAGAAAACAGAATGCATCGTTGATGGATAAGAGTGCGGCAACAGCGATGAGCCAGTCATTGATGTCACTGGCTGATGAGTTACGGGAAATGATGAGTGATGCACAAGCGATCAGAGCGGAAGCGGAACTTAAAAAGGTGTTGGCGATAGCAGGAATGCTTTTGTCTGTAAACGACTGGATCGAAGAGCTCGGTAGAAATAAACCTGACGATAAAACGGTCGGAATGCATCTCCAGGTATTTTTCGATGCATTGAGAAACGTGCAGGGCTCAATTGACAGTTTAGAACTCGTTCCCCCTGAAATACTTATCTATATGACAAAACAGGTAAGTACTATTCTAAGCGAATTGCAGAAGATTGTCAGTACGTTTGACCATTTTCAGACGAGAAGTCTTGATAACATATCATCATTGATGCTTGTTTTAGCAAATGATTTAATGGCATTTGCATCTCCGGAATCACAACCGCAGAATAATGGTGATGGCGGTGGTGGTATGATGTCAAAAATGAGGAAATTGTCACAACGTCAATCTGGTGTAAATGCTGCTACATCTGCAATGCTTCGAGCGCTTCTGGAAAATAGTCAGGGAATGCAGCCGGGTGCCAGTGATTTATCATCCGATAGTGAAAGGATGCGGGTGGAAGCTGCCCGAAATGCGGCCATGGAACGTCAACAGGAGATTGCTGATGAACTTGAGAAGTTACAGAAAATGTATTCGGGTGATAACGTAAATAATCAGATTGTAAAGCGTCTTGATGAATTAAAGCAGGAAGCGCAGCGCCTTACTGAGATGTTTAAAGCGCCATCAGAGGTACTTGAAGAAAAACAGAATGAGTTTTTGAACAGAATGCTGCAATCTGCGCTTTCTGTAAATAGACGGGATGAAGAAAAAGAGGAACGAAAATCGGAATCTGCAAGGACACTGTTTTTTGAACAACGTGGTAAGAAGGTACAGGTACCGGCAACGCCTGACGCTTTTTATTTAATGAAACGAAAAGCTCTGCAGGGAAATTTTCCTGAGACATATCGTAGTGTAATCAATGCATATCTTGATTCTTTAGGCGTATTGTATCTTAAAGATAAATAAAAAAACAGTAGCCAGAATCCAGAAGCCAGTAGCCAGTAGGTCAAAACCCATTTTTCTTTACTACTGGCTACTGAATTCTGAATTCTGGCTACTTCTTATTCGCAGTTAATCCGGTTCCTGATCTTATACTCATCATTTCTAAACTGATGAGTTATCATTTCGGCAAGAAAACCAAAGGATAAAAATTGAATACCGACAATGATACTGCCAACAGAAAGAAGCATCAGCGGACGGATGCGCATTTGCTGTGTGATAATCCATTCTATACCAAAATAACCTAAAACTCCTGCACCGAGAATAATTGCGAAAAAACCGATCATTCCGAAAAAGTGAAGCGGACTTTTTAAGTACCGTTTCAGAAACAGGAGTGTGAGCATATCGAATATGCCGTGAAAGAACTTACTGAATCCATATTTTGACTTTCCGAATTTTCGTGCATGATGCGGGACTGGAATCTCGGTTACTTTGAAACCATCCCAATGTGCAAGTGCCGGAAGATAACGGTGACGGTCTCCGTAGATCTCCAATGATTTAGCCGCTTCTGCTTTGTATGCTTTAAACCCGCAATTAAAATCGTGAAGCTTGACACCTGCCAGTATGGAAGTTATCAGATTCCAGAGTTTGGATGGAGCTGTAAAGGTGATAGGATCATAGCGTTTTTTCTTCCAACCGCTGACAAGATCCCATCCTTCATTTAATTTGTCAAGCATTGATGGAATCGCTTCGGGATCG
>JAAZBG010000224.1 GCA_012513915.1 Fibrobacter sp. | reverse complement strand
TTTTTTCCTCTGCGAAGTAATTCATTCATGGCAAAAAGTGCCATCTGATCATTTGCACCAATCATTGCATCAAAATGATGCCTTTTAATGTCCATGATGTTTCTGACAGCGGCAGTTCCGCTCTCTGGTAAAAACGTTCCTGTAAACACAAGGTCCTCGCAATAAGGAATACCGTGCGCCTCCAGTGAATCTTTATATGCGTCATATCGTTCATCAGCATCAGAACTTCCTTTTGGTCCCCTGATGAATGCAATCTTCTTTCGGTTATGTTCTTCTATAAAATGGTCAACCAGTTCTCTCATGCCCATTTTATTATCAGCACTAATACTGGATAAACCACTTTTTTTATATCCGATATGAACCGATGGTATCGCAGCAAACCGGGAACAAAAAGTCAGAAATTGCTCCTCAGTAATAAAATTATAGAGAGAACCGGACTGGAAAATTATTCCATCAAAGTCATCAGTATTTATGAGATCAAAAGCCCTGTTTCTTTGGATATCATTGAATCTGGGGTCATTTAAATTGCCACCACCAACCGTTATAAGTGATACGCCCAACTCCGACAGAGCACATTTTACGCCAGAATACATTACGTGGCAGTACTCGGAATGGAAATTATTTGCAAGAAAAGCAATGGTATACGGTTTTGAATGTGCCATTTAGAAATTATACAACGAAAGATTGTGAATGCCAACTATGTTGGAATCAGATTGGGTACTATATATTACCTGTCAGCGATGGAAGTAAGCCGATACCAATGTTGTATAATTCTAAAGTAGTGCTATACATGCACAAATAAACCTGATCTATATTACCCGGGATGAAATTTACCCCAAAAACACCTTATCCTTTTTTGTAAATCTTATCAACAAAGTACAACCACTTACCAGTTAACTATTGGACTGGTTTTATTGACGTTCTGGAATCAGTCAAGCAGTTTGTCAAACTTACTATCCATAGCAACCTGTTCATCCGTTTTTTTCTGGAATGGATACCAGTTTGGAAACTCTTTGATCTGGGCATCGGTAAATAAAAAGACAACGTCGCCGTTTGTGATAAAATTGTTTTCAGGAATCGGTTTAATATCAGGGTTGAAAAAACTGAAGAGTTCAAACATTAATTTATTTCGTTCATCCACTTTTGACACTTCCCTTGACCACAGCAGTTCACTAATATAACTCTCATTTTCTTTGTTTTCCAGATAGATTCCGGCACGGACAATCCAAACATCGGCAGGATTGGCATCGGTTACCCCCATGCGTAATGCGGATATTTGAACATTGTCAAGAGATGTTTCAAGCTTTGCAGATTTACCAAATATGTTTCTCTTTGTAATATGAGCAATTCTTTTTTTTATGTCAATTTCGGTAGTACGCCATATTGAGCCCATATATACAAATAGAAATCCGGAGCTCAATATTATTAGGTCAGCAAAAATTATAAAGCCTATTCCAAAACCATTTAATTTGGTACATGAATTATAAGTTAAAGGTATAAAGAGTGGCATTAATAATGTTAAAAATAAAAAACCACCAATAAGTGCATCAAGTTTCATAAAAAAAATGCGATATGTACCATTTTTAGTAACTTTAAAAGTATCCGTAATAAAATTGCTCATAATATAAATCAACCCTTAAATAATTCTGCTTGTCTCACGTTGTGTACTATACTTTTCTGTAAACAGCTTTTTGTTTTGATCCGGCAGCATGATTACGGTATCACCCTCAAGATCTATGCTCATTGAAATACTCATATAATCAGGTCGAGGCGCTTTCCCAACGAGTTTAAAATAGGTACATGAATCAAGAAATCTATGTAAATCCGGTGTATACTGATCAAGGCTAACATGTACATCAACTTTGCCATTTTGTAATTTTACTATTCTGCAACTGGAATCATTTAATACATGCGACTGTTTGTACGATGTTGTTTCAGTAGATACACCATCACTACTTCGAGGTATTCCATAGACAATTTCATGGATAGTAATAACCGTGTCTGGTTCAATTCTATTCAGATGAATAACGATAGAATTCGATACTATATCAATGTTTACTTTAAAACTATTAAGAACTCGTAATGTTCTTATATAGAATTTAGTGAGTTCATCGATACTTATTAAGTCAACAGCATTTATCGGGTTACTTCCCCATGGTGTTGCAAGAATAATACTCTCAAGTTCGGTATTTGTTAAATGCTGAGCCATACAGGATGCCCCTGTAGCCATTGTTGTTCCTATAACTGCAAGCAGCAGTCCAGGCGGAACACCAACCCCGGTTGCATCTGCTGCAGCAGATGCGGCAAAAAAGGAGGCAGCCAGAATTATGTACCCAGCAGTAGCAACAGTATATCCAAATCCAGCAATGTTACTCATTGTTGCAGCATCCCAATCGTATGCAGCTACTAATTTTGCACCTTTCTGAAATGCAGTATAGCAATCGTATGCAGATGTGAATGCACTTACTATTGCAATAGGCCCAGAACCGACTTTTACCCACTGACCTGCATACCGTAGTTTTATGAGTTCACATTTTGCTAAATATGCAACAAGTTTCGAGACACATGTTACATAATCCATAGAGTTTGCTTTGCCCGATTTTTGCTTTTCGTACAGTTCCTGAATATTATAAAACAGAGCAAGCCCTTCCAGGCCAAGAAGAATTTTTTTAAATACCGGACTTCTTAAAAATGCTGCCAATTTAGTTTCTGGCCCTGAATCCTTTGGCGGGTCGATATTGATTCTCCAAAAACTAAATTTGTCAGTCGATCCAAATATTTGCTTGAATGATCTCAAAGGCGTAGCAGAATCTGCTGAAAACTTTGAGAATGAGAAACCAAATTCCATTGCGGTTGTTTTAAAGGTGTTTTTAAGCATTACGAGCAGTTGTTCTGGTTTGTAAACACCCCATCCACCTTTTGCAGCTTCAATCCAGATTTTTGCAAATCCATCACCAACTTTTCGGTAGTTTTGGTATTTCTTACTACCCTTCATCCCCATTCTGGGATCTGAAATTTCCTGTGGCGATTCAACATCCCAAAGATCATTATTTAGAAGTAAAAGGTTTTGAAGCCAGGTTTGCTTTTCTTTCGAGGTAACATGCGGAAGAAGGCTTGCTATAAGGTTTGCACCTTCTTGAAAACGACAAATGTTCTCAATGATATTGCCTATGCGATTTTCAAAGTGGTAAAACGAATCCGGTTGATTGTCTCCTGCAACAATCGTTGAATTGTAATCAATGCAGGTTTCAACGAAAACCTGTTTTGCAATGAACGAACAAAGTATTTTTACTTTACGGGAAATGTCTTCTGTAATATTCTCTGTTTCTTTATCATACGCTTTTATCAGTTCATATAAATCCTTATATTTTCCTGGTGCAAGATGCTTCTTATAATCCGGAATCGCGTCAAGTATCAGTAATAGCATAGCTCCATATTCATGAACTAATTTTTTCTTTTTCTTCGCTTCATCAGTAATCAATCCACTTGCACATCTTGACTCTTCCCAATCTGCATACAGTTCATCAACACTTTCTCTCAGCAATTCCGCACGAAGCAGCGGGTTTACAATAAATATCAACTCTCTACCAT
>JAAZBG010000223.1 GCA_012513915.1 Fibrobacter sp. | reverse complement strand
TTACGCATGTTTTCAAGGATGGTGAATCGATAAATAAGATAGCAAAATATGCGATTTGCCGGTTCAGTGCACGTGTTCCTTCGCAGAGTGAAGTGAATGAGTATATCAAAGAGGTTATAACTACTCATAATATGACTCGCCTTGCTGGTGAGAAAAAGATCTCGTCAGTGTATTCAATACCGAATGGTCTGGCTGTAACTTTTTTCCCGCCGCAGCGGATGTCCGGTGCCAGTGAAAAACAGCTTATCCCGGTTTATAACTATTTCATGAAATCAGTGAATGATAACTATGCGTATATAACCGGCGATTGGTGTGAACGTGGAATGGGGGGTGGGTCGCCGCATTATGGAATAGATGTTGCTGCAAAACTTGGCGCCAAAATACACTCTCTTACAGATGGTGAAGTTGTGCTTAAAACAAATCAAACCGCTGGAAATGTTGTTGGTGTCGTAAATGATGGTATGGTGTTGTTTTACGCACATATGGATAAACGTTCGGTTAAAAACGGTCAAAAAGTAAAAGCCGGTGATGTACTGGGGACAATTGGGATGACGGGGCGCACAAGTGGGCCGCATCTTCATCTCGGTTATGGAATTAAATCCCAGACAAGAAGTGATATTACGTTTGGCAAAAACAATTACCGGGTAACCGACCCCAAATTATTCTTTTATCGCCAGATATATATGGACAAAGTTAGTAGTTTGAAATCATTCTGACTAATCAATTATTCCTGCAAGTTACACAATCCCGCACATTCTCAATTCGACTCCAGAGTGCACATTATATATATTATACAGACTGAATACTGTTTTTCTTTATAACAGCAATTAATCTTAATAATCAAATCCGGTTAATCTGTTGTAAACAATCTTTCCATTATTTGAGGAGCCTAAAATGTTAGACATTCAGCGGATCAGGGATAATCCTGATCAGGTCAGGACTGCTGCTGCAAACAAAAAAAATTCTGTTGATATAGATGCTGTTATTACTCTTGATTCGAGACGCAGGGATATTATCAGAGAGGTTGAATCATTAAAAAACCTCAGGAATACCAAGACGCAGGAAATTGCCAGGCTGAAAAAAGAGAAAAAAGATGCTACAGTACTCATTGATGAAATGAAACAGGTATCCGATAAGGTCAAGGATCTTGACAATGAACAAAAAGAAACTGAAGAAAAACTTGATTATATACTTGTACGCATTCCAAATGTACCGCATAGCAGCGTTCCTCATGGTACCAGTGCAGAAGACAATGTCGTTGTATCAGAGTGGGGAACTGAACCGGTATTTAATTTTAAACCTAAAGATCATATAGAGCTTGGGACTGCACTTGATATCATAGACTTTCCAAGAGGTGCTAAAATTACTGGGGCAGGCTTTCCGGTACTTAAGGGGCAGGGTGCGCTTCTTGAACGTGCACTCATTAATTTCTTTCTTGATACTCATACTGTAAAGAATGGCTATACCGAGATATTCCCGCCATTTCTTGCAAATCGGGAAAGTCATTTTGGCGTTGGTCAGCTCCCCAAGAGTGAGGAACAGATGTACTACATGGAGAAGGATGAGCTGTTTTGCATACCAACTGCTGAGGTACCGGTAACAAATCTTCACAGGGATGAGACCTTAACAGAGCATGAACTTACAAAGAAATATTGCGCGTATAGTGCATGTTTCAGACGTGAGGCAGGTTCGTATGGAAAAGATACTAAAGGTTATCTCCGTGTACACCAGTTTAACAAAGTTGAAATGGTTAAGTTTACGACACCGGAAAAGAGCTATGAGGAACACGAAACGTTGCGCAATGACGCTGAGGGAATCTTGCGAGCGCTTGGATTAAAATACAGGGTACTTCTTCTGTGTGATGGTGATATGTCTTTTTCGGCAGCGAAGTGCTATGATCTTGAAGCATGGGCTCCGGCAGAAAAAAAATACCTTGAGGTTTCATCATGCAGTAATTTTGAAGACTTTCAGGCACGTAGAATGAATATCAAGTATCGCCCTGCCAGCGGTGATAAACCAAAGTTTGTACACACACTAAATGGCAGTGGGCTTGCAACATCAAGAATTCTGGTCGCAATAATTGAAACATATCAAACAGAAGCCGGAACTATACGCATACCGGATGTTCTTCAACCGTATATGCATGGAATGAAGGAGATTGGCGCGCGTTGAATCGAACGCTGAAACAACTTGCTGTTGGATCGGGGCTCTATTTTCTGCTATTAAAAATAAAGTCGGCAACCAGCAGCAAAATATTCTTTATTCTCGGCGCCGTAATACTTGTATTCTATTTTGGAATTGTTTTTTTTGTTACGCGGGATTTACGTGATGAAACAATTGGTGCGACCAAGGCGTATACTGCACTCATAGAAACAATGGTTGCAAGTAACATGAGTTATGAAGACGCAACGCGGGCACTGAAAAATATGATGGGCGAGAGCAGTCCTCCATTAATGGTTACGGATACTTCCGGCAAGCCGGTTATCTGGGAAAAAGTTTATACCGATCTTCTTTACAGTGAGAAAGAACTTGGTAAGTTATCTCCTGAAAATCGTAAAAGTCTCGAGGAACGCATTGACAAATTTAAGAAGAAGTATCATCCCAGACCTCTTTACAATGAGGATAACAAGGCAAAAGCCGGGTACCTTTTTTTTGGAAATGCCCGGTTTGTTCGTACTGTTTATCTGTTACCGTTCCTTGAAATAGGCTTAGGAGTAATTTTTGTTCTGATAATTTATTTTATTTTCAGAATTATCAGAGTAACTGAGCGTAGTAATCTGTGGGTGGGACTTGCCAAAGAAACGGCTCATCAACTGGGGACTCCAATATCCTCTTTAATGGGATGGGTTGAGTATATGCGGACATATCAGGATGCAGATCCACCTATTGAAGCAAGCGTTCTTGTAAGTCAATTACAAAAAATTTGTAATGATATGGATAATGACCTTAAACGGCTCTCTAAAGTAACAAACCGTTTTAGTCAGATAGGTTCAGTGCCGGCTCTTGCACCATGTGATATAAATGAAAGTTTAAAGGATGTTGCGACTTATTTTAAAGTTCGACTTCCTTTATTAAGAAAAAAGATCGAAATTAAGTTTAGTTTCGGAGAATTTGGCCCTATTGACGTTAACAGAGATTTGCTCGAGTGGGTTTTTGAAAATTTAATGAAAAACTCAATTGATGCAATGTTCAGGGATGCTGGTGTAATCGAAATAAAAACAGAGTTTTTACGCCAGGAAAATATTATACGGATTCAGCATATCGATAATGGAAAAGGTGTTTCGAAAGAAAATCAGAAAACAATTTTTGCACCGGGATTTACGACGAAAAAACGCGGGTGGGGTCTTGGATTGACATTAGCTAAGCGTATCATTGAAGATTATCACAACGGACGTATCTATGTAAACTGGTCGCAAAAAGACAGAGGTACAATATTTTTTATTGATTTACCGGCTGAGAACAGAACAACGCACGGATAAGCGGGAGGGTATGTAATGTCGGGAGGAAGAAAAAAAGTTTTATGGGTTGACGATGAGATTGAGTTTCTTCGTTCTCATATCATGTTTCTTGAAACACGTGGATACAGTGTTATTCCTGTATTCAGTGGTGATGATGCTATTCAAATGCTTCAGGAAAATCCCAAAGAGTTTGATATCGTGCTGCTTGATGAACAAATGCCTGGTAAGGATGGTTTAACCACACTTGAGGAAATCAGGGATTTTCTTCCTGATCTTCCGATTGTCATGGTGACAAAAAGTGAGGAAGAACAGGTTATGGAGGATGCTCTTGGTAAAAAAATCAATGGCTATTTGACAAAACCGGTCAATCCAAGCCAGATTCTTCTTGTCTGTAAAAACCTGCTTGATTCGAAGAGGATCATGTCTTCTCAAATTTCCCAGAAATTTGTTCGCAGTTATACAGATTTAAGAAAGACACTTTCCGGAAAACTCAGCCTTCAGGACTGGGTGAAAATGTATGAGAGTGTTGTTCGATGGGATCTTGAACTTGAAAATGTTGAAAATGAAGGTTTGAGGCAGACGCTTGCCGGATTAAAATCGGAGTGCAATACTGCATTTTCCAATTTTATTATGGATCACTATGGAGAATGGATTCGTGGGATTGGCCCACTTCCTACAATGGCACCCGGTATCATTGACAAGTATCTGGTACCGTTACTGAATGATAATAAGAAAGTCGCATTTGTTGTATTGAGCGGGATGCGTCTTGATCAGTATTATGATATTGAACAATCATTGAAAAAATTCTATGATGTCCGACGTGGTTACTTTTTTTCAATTGTTCCGTCAGCAACGCCGTTTTCGCGCAATGCACTGCTTGCCGGTGCGTTTCCGGCAGAAATCGCTCAACGATGTCCTGATTTGTGGAAGGATGGTAACGAGGACAGTTCTGTTGCAAACCGTATGGAATCGCAATTGATGTCACAGAAGCTTGCAACAAAAGGAATAGATTGTCCCGTTGATGAACCCTGGTTTACCAAAATCAAAACTACTACAGATGTCAAGGAGTTGCTTGATAAAGTTGAGCAGTGCAGGAAAAGCAAAATAATGACATTTGTCATTGATTTTTTCGATCTCCTTATGAAAAACAGAACATCATCGAGCATGCTTCAGGAAATTACTAATGATGAAAGCGGATTTCGGTCATTGACACAATCCTGGTTTCAAAGGTCATCACTGCTTAACTTACTAAAGGAACTTGCTGAGCTTGATTATACTGTAGTACTCACATCAGACCATGGAAGTACATCCTGCAGCAGGGGTACTGAGTTATATGGAGTATCCGACTGGGTGAAAAATCATCGGTATAAGTTTGGGAAAGAGATCTCATGCGACGAAAGAACGGTCCTTTACCTTGGCGAACCAACACATTTTGGTCTTCCTAAATTTGGTGATGATGTTGCATGTATTATCGCAAAAGAAAATTATTATTTTATTCATCATGAAAAATTTGAGAACTATCACCGTCAATATAAGAATAGCTTTCAGCAAGGTGGTATTTCAATGGAAGAGATAATAATGCCGGTCGGTATTTTTTCACCATTGCAACATGGTGGTGGAATGTAGCTATGGTGTTTGAGAGTCAATCTGTTGAGGAAACACGCAAGTTTGGTGCAAAATTTGCAGAAACACTAAAACCGGGTGATGTTATTGCGCTTGATGGCGATCTTGGAACCGGTAAGACCGAGTTTGTCCGGGGGCTTGTTGCTGCGCTTGGAGGGTCTGCAGTCCGTAGTCCGACTTTTACAATTGTAAATACATATCAGACGATGTCGATGCCTGTCTATCATTTTGATTTTTACCGAATGACAGACAGCGATGAACTTTTTGAAATTGGTTTTTATGAATATGTTGCAGGTGATGGAGTTTGTCTGATTGAATGGGGAACAATGTTTCAGGATGCACTACCTGAAAATACCAGGATTTTAAAGTTTAAAGATGCAGGAGAGACAATCAGGACTATTGAAACCTGATTAACCTGAGTTGCTATTAATAGTAAACGTAATTTCGTGTCAATTGTAATTGAATGAATATAAAAAAAGGGTATGTTAATGCAGATCAAATGGATTAATCCGGATTGTCAGTTTGATAAGAGTATACTTGCTGGTGATGTTGGCGGAACGAATACCAACCTTGCAATTGTCGCACAAAAAGGTGATATCTTCACTGTAATTCTTGAAGTGATTTTTTCATCATCGGAAATAAACGGCCTGATAGATCCTTTAAAAAAAGTACTGGAAATTGCCAGGGAAAAAAGACACGATCTTACACCGTCACGATGCTGTATTAGTGCCGCCGGAGCGGTTATCAATAACAGGTGTAATTTAACTAACTGCGGGTGGAATATTGATGGCGCCGAGATAGAAAAAGAACTCGGAATTAAAACGTTACTAATTAACGATTTCCTTGCGGTCAGTTACGGTCTTCTGACGTTTGATATTGACAATGAAAAACAGATTGTCAAGCTGCCGCATATTGATGGTTCAATTCCTGAAAAACAGAAGGCGACAATTGCAGTGATTGGGCCGGGAACGGGGCTTGGTGTTTCATTTCTGGTGAATCACAATGGAAGTTATATTCCTGCGTCATCGGAAGGTGGGCATGTTGCATTTGCGCCTTTCGATGATGAAAGCACTGCGTTTTGTAACTACATGAAAGAAAAGATCGGTTGTACCCCCGGGCTTGAGCTTTTTGTAAGTGGTCAGGGTGTTAAAAATATCTTCCATTTTTATAAAGACGTAAAGAAAATTCCGATTACAGGCCTGATCGCAGAAATTGATGCAACTTCAGACACTGATAAACCAGGCAGGATTTCAAAAGGTGCAGCATCAAATGAACACTGTCATGCGATAATGTCGCTTTATGTCAGGATGTTTGCAAGTGCAGCAAGTAACCTTGCTTGTACAACACTTCCCTTTGGAGGGTTATATTTAGCGGGTGGAACAGTATCAAAAGATCTGAAATGGCTAAAAGAAAACAATCTGTTTATGTCAATATTTGAAAAAAACTACAACAAAAATATTGTCCCGTTATTGAAAAAAGTACCGGTATACGTGATTATGGATTATTCCATTTCGCTATATGGTGCTGCAAATGCCGGTATTTGTTTAATGAAGTAATGTTATAAAGATCGTAGCTATGAACATAATTGAAAATAAAAAACGATAAATTACCCGATCCGGAGCAGATCCTGTATAAAACCAGGATCTGCAATTAATTTGTGAGCATCCCAAAATTTGTAGGTAGATAGCCTTTTAACTACTCTTTTTTTGCAGTAAGAGATTTTTCCCGTTCGTACTTTAAAATTGGATCACATTTTCCGGGATACTTCTCGGTTACCTTATCAGAACAGCCTGCGGCAGTGAGTTTGTCACAGGTTTCGCAGACATTTTTAAACCATTCATCAGTGATACCGTTGGGTTTGTTCCCTCCGGGCCCTTTCGCTGCACCAAGTGTATCAAGTTTTCGGATTATACCCTTTGCTATGGTAGCAATTTGTTGTGCATGTTGAGGTGGAACCTGTTGTGATGCAACCTGGATATAGAGCTGAAGAGCTTCAGCGATAAGACCTTTTTCTTCAGTTGATAGTGACATTTTTTTTCTCCTTTAATTGTTCCCAAGTAAAATAGTATTTTCGTATAATAATTAAAAGTCCCAATCGAGAAACATTTTACTGGCTGAGACAAATCTTTCAGGTAGTGGTGGTTATGGCATTAATTGTTTTTGTATGTACAGGAAACATCTGTAGAAGTCCTATGGCAGAAGGAGTTCTCAGAAACAAACTTATTAAAAATAGCATTTCGCATATTCAGGTGTCATCAATGGGGACTGATGGATTGAAAAATGCTGAGGCGTCATCATTATCTCTGCAAGTTTGTCTTGAGAAGGGAATTGATATTTCCAATCACAGATCGCGTCGGTTGGTTCCGGATGAATTAATCAAAAGTTCGTTGATTCTGGTGATGGAGGTAGTACATTATGAATATTTGTATTCGTTTTTTCCAGTTGTCAAAGAAAAGTGTTATCTGCTTAAAGCATGGCCGTCAGGAGGGACAAGTAAGCATAATATAAAGGATCCAATGGGAGGAACGAAGAATGTCTATAAGAAAGCATTCAAAGAAATAGATAAGAGTATCGAAAGAATTTTTCCGCAGTTGCTACAGAAATTTCAAAACGATTAAAGTAAACCCCAGCCACCATCAACGCTGATAACCTGTCCGGTGAGATAGTTGTTGTTGACTAAAAATTCGTACGTATTGATTAATGAATCTATATTACCGACAGATTTTAATGGTACTGTATCGCGCAGTGTTGTAAAGAAGTCTTTTTCATGTTGTGCTGGAAGCATAGCTCCGGGAGCAATTGCATTGACACGAACATCAGGTGCAAAAATCACCGCCTGCTGACGGGTAATTTCCTCAAGAAACAGTTTGGATATCCTGTAATTCTGGAATGAACTATTGGGGCGTTTTATGTTGGCATCAGTAATATTAATTATCCATCCATTTTTCACATGTTTGTAAAATGCAGATGAACACCTCATTGGGGCAAGCGTGTTAATTGAAAACTTCTCCATAAAATCTGATGGATTACTCAAATTACCTTGTGCAAATATTGATGCATTGTTAACAAGCCCGATTATGTTATCTGTTATATTGAGGGATCCGATAATTAAATCTTCAGGATTATTTACCAGATCAAGCTGCATAAATGCAATGTCACCAGGAAATTGATCTTTAAGCAAATAACAATCGTCACTGATTTCAGAATGATAATGCATTATTACGCTGTATCCCATAGCAAGTGACTTTTTGGTGAAGTGCAAGCCAAGCCGTTTGATTGCACCTGTAATTATTATTGTTTGTTTTTGAGAATTCACAAAAAGTTCCTCGCGATCATTTTTTCGGGAACAGATCAATAACGGTTAAATATTATGTTACATTAAACTAATACTTTGTGATGTATATAGTATAAAGATACTTTAATATCTTGTGTTGTGTGAATAACTTTACTTTGTAATGTGCATTATGCTATAATAAAACAAATTAGGATAAAGTACTGATATTTTTGTTTAATTATTTTATGGTACTTAAGACTGCTGGCTGGTCAGCAGGTTAAATAACAACATACAATAAATTGGAAAAACTTGAAGAATTTGAGATGTTATTTCAAGTGATGATAGGGAATTTACACATCCGTAAGTATATTTACAATAATTCTATTGTCAATTTAGGGTTAGTGATATTTACATGAAAATTATCAATTGTCTTCTTGATAAAAACAACGCTCTTGATATAAATGGAATGTCTCTGGGGAAACTGATCGAACAATCGGGAAAAGAGTTTCTTTGGAGTGACAGAGAATGTGATACCATAGATGTAATTGTTGTTCATTATATTAGTGCTGTTGATGTAACGCCTGCAGATCCTTACAATGTTAAAACGATTATGAAGATTTTTTGTGATTTTAGTGTAAGTAGTCACTTTCTTATTGATAGAGGTGGGGTTATTTACAGGCTGGTACCGGAGAACATGAAAGCCTGGCATTGTGGAGGTAGTAGAATGCCTCACCCTGATAATCGTACTGCCGTTAATAATTTTTCTATAGGCATTGAGTTAATGGCAACTGCGATTAGCGGGTTTACGTCAATTCAGTACGATTCACTTGCTAAATTAGCACTTCTGATAGAGAATAAATATCAGAGGAAATTTAAGCTTGTAGGTCATGATATGGTCGCAAATGAAGCTGTTGTGAATGAAGGTTTACGGAAGGATATCAAGGTTGATCCCGGGCAGTATTTTTCATGGAGCTCTCTCTTAAAAAGGATATCCTCTTTAAGAGAGGCAAATGTTTGCAATAGTTTTGAATAATTACCATTTTTCTGTTATATATCGGTTATAATTGATCAAGACAACGAAGGAGCGGGGGGCATGTCATATAAAAAAATTAAAAATGGGATGTTAGCAGCATTAATGCTGCTATGTACGATGTTATCAGGCGTATTTGCAGATGCTGCATTTGATAAGCTGTTTAATGCAGGTGATTACAAAGCAGCACTGGATTATGCAGATGCCAGGATTGGTATATCCGATCGTGATGCTGCAACGTGGGTCAAAATTGCCAAAGCAAATCTCGCGTTGGGCATGAATGAGAAGGCGCTTGCGTGCTATATGGTATCCTGGAGATTAAACCCAAACGACTACCAGTCACTGCTCGGCTGCGCGACAGTTTACAATAAAATGAATCAGCCAAACGAAGCGCTGGATATGGCAAAGAAAGCACTGGAGGTAAATTTTACTGCAGAAGCAAGCTGGGAGTATGCAAAAGCATGCATCGCGTTGAATCGTTCTGCTGATGCAAAAACTGCACTTGAAAAAGTAATACAGAGCGATCCAAAAAATGCTATTGCAAATAGAGAGCTTGGGAATATTTATTACAATGAGAAAGATTACATTCGTGCAGCACCACTGCTTGCGAAGGACTATAAAAAGGAATCCAGTGAAGCTGATGTTTACAAAATTGGGAAGTCGTATAATGAAGCAGGTAAGGCTGATTCGGCAATACAATTTCTTAAAGATGCAATAACAAAAGGTGCGGGTGTCGAATCCTATCTGGAGCTTGGGCGGGCATATTCAAAACTTGGTAACAGTAAAGAAGCAGCTGCGGCATATGAGAAAGTTTCAGCAGGATTGATGACTGGCGGTGATTTTTACAATTTTGCAAATGCGAAAAGTAGTTCCGGTGACCCGTCGGGGGCTATTACGCTTTACGAAAACGCAATTAACAGGTTTGGCGAAACAAATTCAAAAGAGTCGCTTATAGCAAGAGAAATAGCAGCACGATCGCGTCTTGTAGGGAAGAACTATGATATAGCACTCAAGTATCTTTCCTTTATTGTTCAGAATGATCCAAATGGCGCTGTCGTACCTGATGGTTATTTCCTTTTGTCAGATGCTTATATGGGATTGAATGATTCAAAAAATGCGATTGCAAGTCTCGAAAAAGTCATTTCCATCACTCCCAAAAATGTTGAAGCATACGCACGGCTTGCGGATTTATACCAAAAGGCCAATATGCCGGATAAATCCAGGAGTGTGCTCGAATCGATGGTAATGTTAAGTCCGAACGATCCCGGGATTTATCTGAGCCTTGGAAACTATAATGTTAAAGTTAAAAAGTATATTGATGCCAGGGCAATGTTTGAAAAAAGCAATTCTCTAAAAGCAAGTGCTGATGCGTTAGAGGGGCTTGCCATCTGTGATTATTATATGAACCAGTATCCTCAGGCTAAAACGTCTGCACTTAATGCAATTAAAATGAATGGGGATCTTGTTGAATCGCGGATCATTCTTGGTAACATATTGCTTGGAGAAAAAAATTACAAAGATGCACAGACACAGTTTGAAATCGTTGTTAAAAAACGTTCAGAGCCTGAATATCTTTCATCACTTGCAGAGTGTTACCTGAATTTAGGACATAAAGACAAGCTTGCAGAAATTGATAGAAGGATTGTCAGTGTCAATAGTAAGAATATTGATTCAAGAATGCGTCTCGCAGTGTATGCTGAAGAAACAAAAAATAATGCCGAGGCTGTGGCAATGTATAAGGAGTTATCCGCCTTAAAACCAGATGACGGAAAGATCGTTTATAAACTATATGAATTGTCAAATGCAAATAAGGAAAACATACAGGCTATGGCTTACCTGAAGAGATATCTCACGCTGTCACCCGATAATGCTGATGCACATGGGTTGATGGGTGATTTGTATTATAATGACAACAAAATGGATAATGCTCTTTCCGAATATAGAATTGCATTAAAGAAAAATGCATCATCTAAAGGTTTCTTAAAAAGGTATGCAGAGATTGTCAATGCAAAAGGTTTACAGGATGAAGTCATTAATGCACTTGAAGGGCTTGTGGGATCGAATCAGGCTGATGCCGGAACGTATACAACGCTTGGATTGATTTATGAGAAGAAAAATATGATGCCGCGGGCTATTGAGATGTATCAGAATGCATTACGAATAGAGCCATCAAATATCGATGCATTAAACGCACTTGCTGCATCACAGGCCGTTATTGGTGATGTAAACAGTGCAATTATCACTTATGAGCAGATTATCATGATGAATCCAAAGGCAGTTAATGAATTCAAAGAATTGGGTGATCTTTACATGCGCAGTTTTAAAAAGACAGAGGCAATAAATGCTTACAAAGAATACCTGTCAAAAGATTCGTCCAATGCGGTAATCGCAAAGAAAGTTGCTGCTGAAGCATACCGGAATAAAGAGTATAAAGATGCTGTGCGTTTCTATGGTATGGCGCTTACAAAAACCTCTGATAATGAATTTTTTGAATATGCAGATGCATGTGTAAATGCAGGTGATTCAATTAAAGCAATTTCAGCGCTTGAAACATTAAAGACGAAAAAACTAAAACCGGTTCTTCAGGTAAAAACGCTACTAATGCTTGCCAGTGAATATGAAAAGGTAAATAAAAAGTCCGATGCTATAAAAACATTAACAGCGTTATCTGCATTACCAGGTGGCAAAGATCCGGATGTTCTCTATAAAAGAGCATTTTTGTCGGAGATGGAAAACAGAACTGGTGCCATAAAATATTATGAGGAGAATACCAGGTTGTTTCCTGCTGATTACAGAAATTTCCTGCGTCTTGGTGTATTGCTTTCAGAAAGTCGCGCGACGATGGGTAAGTCAATCGAGTATTTAAAAAAGGTTACTGAACTTGGGGCGTCAGTGCCTGCGGTTTGGCTTGAGCTTGGCAAAGTATACGTAAGGCAGAATCGGGATAATGATGCACTGATGGCTTTCAGGCGGTATGCCGAAAGTGATCCTCAGAGTTTTGAGGCTAATAAAAATCTTGGCATTTTATTGATTAAAACAAACAAAACAAATGAAGGTATGGTATATCTTGAGATTGCTAATACTTTACAAGATGGTGATCCGGTTGTAATGGCAAATCTGGCAAAGGGGTATTTACAGACTGGACGAACATCTGAAGCGAATGATCTTCTGTTAAAAGTTAAAGAAAAAGCAGCTGACAATATTGATGTAAGGATTGCACTGTTTGAACTATATGAAAAGAACGGAAAGAAGGATGAAGCAATTGCTGAGATAAAGGCTGTTGCAGAAAAGACAAATGATAAGAATCATATCATGATGCTTGCAAAGGCTTATAGAAACGCTGGAAAAATTGCTGAGGCACTCGATGTACTTGAGAATGTTTTTACTGTTGATCCGGAAAATATTGATGCACTGATGTTACGAGCTGCAGTATTGCGGGATGATAAAAAATATGATGAGGCAATAGAAGTGTATAAAGAAGTTTCATATATCAAAACAGATTACCCGAATTCTTACTTTGAGCGCGCAGAAACCCATCTGCTTCAAAATAAGATTCAATGGGCTGAAACATATTATAAGCGCACGCTTGAATCAGATAAGAAATTTGCATTGGCAGAATTTGGTCTGGCAAAAATATCAAAAATCCGGAAAGATACCAACAGGTATAAGTTTCATCTGGAAAATGCATACAAGATGGACCCTGATAATTCGCTTATAAAGGAAGAACTTTCAAAGTTAAAGTAATAAATGGTTAATTGCACGTGTTTTTGATGAGGCAGAGAAATACATTTTATAATTAATGTGTTTCTCTGCCTAAGTTAAAAACACGTGTCCTGTTTATCTCGGTTTTGTAAAGCAAACGATTACCGGATTCCCCTGGCCACTAAAACTCTGTTAGTTGGCACTTTTTAAATTTCTTCGACGCACTCTCTGGAATTGTACCTGCCGTGGGGATATTTTATATTACCATGTACATTGATTCAGAGTATATTTCAAAAAAAACAGATAAAAATTAAAAACAAACAATAATTTAATCGGAAAAGACGTAGTAATATGCAAGAACAACAAACAGGTGAAGACGATAGAGAGTTATTTGATCTGTGGTTCAAAGGAGATCCCAGAGGCTTCTCCGGGCTCTATGATAAATATAAGAACCGGGTCTTCGGATTCCTTGTACGTATGACCAATGATAGGGAAGTAGCAGAAGATCTGCTACAGGAGACTTTTCTCGCAGCTTTACGTAATGCAGATCAATTCGATAGATCAAGGAATCTGTTGAGTTGGCTCTTTGGAATAGCTCACAAACGAACAATTGATTACTTCAGGCATGCGAAGGTGGAGACTGATCACAAGCAGGATGCAGAAGGGGCAATTGGGAGTAGGATAGAGGCACCAGACCAGCAGCTTTCAGACGAAAATTTACGAAAAATTATTAATGCTGCGGTCGAGGAACTGGATCCCCAACAAAAGGAGGTTTTCTTGTTAAGGGAACTTGGTGGTGTACCATTTAAAGAAATCGCAGAGATAATGAATTGCCCTATTAACACGGCGTTGGGCAGGATGCGCCTCGCACTGAAAAACATTCGAAAAGAACTCAAAAAAAGGGGGATCGATGGCGTGCAATAAATGGGAAGAAACCGGTTTACTGTACTGTTCATCAGAACTCAGTGAACAGGATGCTACGTTGTACGAGGAACACCTCGGTCAGTGTGCGGAATGTAAAAGTGAATTTGACTTGTATTTGTCTGAGAAGAGTTCATTCTTTACAACCGATATTCTTTCTGAAACTCCTTCAGAGAAAGTGGATACTGAACTTAAACGACTATTTACTGCAAAAAAACAGTATACAAGTACTGGGGTTTTTTCTGGATTTGTCAGGAAAACAGTTTACTCTGTGAGTTTTTTCCTTCTTGGTCTGGCTGTTGTAGGTTACTTTACCTTTAACATCCAGACTGCAAAAAACCAGGATTTTGCTCAAAAAGCACAACCGGTTTCAGAAGTTAAAACTCTTGCACAGATAGACTCTGCTTCGGCAATGAAAGACAGCCTTATAGATTCAGCAGTATATTTTTCAAAGAACCGGGGCAATCTCGAAACAAACGGTGTTTATCCTGTTGATTTGAAATAACTCCTTGATTTGTTTACTATTTCGAATGTTTGTTTAGAGCTGGTCGACTATATGTCGATCAGCTTTTTTACATCTTGATCTAAAGCTGGATCTATGTTCATGTAATTAATCGTGAAGTTTACTGATAACCAAATACAATCAGCCCCAATCAAAGCTACTCTATAAGCTATAATTCTCCTGAATTCCTTTGGAGCTTCATCTGTAAAAAACGTATTTTAAGTGGTTTAGCCATGATTCGGGAATTAATGCCTGAATCGCAATTTAATTTTTTCAGGGTTGATATTGTAATTGATTTACTGTACCTTACTTAATCCATCAATAGATTGTTTGTATACACTTGATCAGTTTTGCTCAGGGGCTACATTTGTGGACACAAAGTCGATGACTGTACCTGCAGGTAAAGGATTGAATGTGGCCCGTGTGGTTTCATCACTTGGTGAAAAAGTTTGTATTCGTGGAATTGTACCAGTCTGTAATCTTGAACAAGTTACATCATTCGTGAGTCGGCTTGAAATAGAGGCCGACCTGATACCGGTTGATGGGTCACTCAGGATCAATACGACAATTGTTGAAAGTACGAACGGTGCAGTAACACATATTAACAGCGCTGGCAGCAGTTTAAATGAGAGTGTTCAATACGAATTTGAGCGTCACTTTAAAAAAGGATTACTACAGGGTGATATTTACTGTATGAGTGGCAGTTTACCTAAGGGTTTTTCAAATGATACTTATGATTCATTAATCCGATACAGTAAAGAAGCCGGATGTAAGGTGATGCTTGACACAAGAAATGATGCGTTGCAAATGGGAATACGCGCAAAGCCTCATATGATAAAGCCGAATCTTGATGAACTTGAAGAGTACTTTGCGGAACAGATTCGGGGTGTGCATCATATTGCGTTAAAAGCAAAACGATTTCTTGATATGGGAATTGAATATACATTTATATCACTCGGTGAAGACGGAATGATCGCAGTACATGGAAATGATTGTCTTTTGTGTAATGCACCCCGCGTTAATGCAAAAGATACTGTCGGGTGTGGTGATGCGCTTGTGGGAGGTTTACTTGTTGCAATGCAGCGTCAGTTTTCATTTCCGGAGATGTGCAGACTCGCAGTTGCCTGTGGTACATCCAAGGCGCTTCATAAAGGGCCCGGTGTCATTGATAGTAATGAGGTATGGCAACTGATGGAAGATGTGGAAATAACAGCAGTATGATTTATACAGGAGAAGAAAATGGGATGTAAACGGATTCTTGTAACAGGTGGTGCCGGTTTTCTTGGTTCTCATCTCTGTGAGCGTCTTGTAAAGAAAGGAAATGATGTCATATGTCTTGATAATTACTTTACAGGAAGAAAGAAAAATATTGAACATCTCATGGATTGTCACAATTTTGAACTGTTGCGTCATGATATTACCATACCTGTTTTTCTGGAGGTTGATCAGATATACAACCTGGCATGTCCTGCATCTCCGGTGCATTATCAGTATAATGCTGTTAAGACGATCAAAACCAGTGTAATGGGTGCGATTAATGTGCTTGGGCTTGCCAAACGTGTCAGGGCGCGTGTTTTGCAGGCATCAACTTCTGAAATATATGGTGATCCTCATGTACATCCACAAACAGAATCATATTGGGGAAATGTAAACCCGATTGGCATACGTTCGTGTTACGATGAGGGTAAACGTGTTGCAGAAACGCTCTTTTTTGATTATCATCGCCAGAATAACGTTGATATACGAGTGATGAGAATTTTCAATACATACGGTCCACGTATGCATCCTAATGATGGACGAGTTGTGTCAAATTTTATCGTACAGGCATTAAAAGGTGTTGATATCACCATTTATGGTGATGGTTTACAGACGCGTTCATTTTGCTATGTTGATGATAATATTGAAGGAATGATACGCCTAATGAACAAGGATGATTTCCTTGGACCGGTTAATATCGGTAATCCCGGTGAGTTTACAATCAAGGAACTCGCTGAGAAAATAATTTTACTGACAAATAGTAAATCGAAACTGATTTTCAATCCGTTGCCATCAGATGATCCAAAACAACGCAAGCCTGATATTTCTCTTGCAAATGAAATGCTTGGATGGATTCCAACCGTTGCACTTGAGGATGGCTTGAAAAAGACTATTGAGTACTTTAAAAATAATCTGGATTGATCAGGTGCTTCAACGTCAACATCATTAATCAGGGAAACATATCGTAACGATAGAACAGGAGTATTGAGGTGAGCATTTATAATCCGAATGAAATAGAACCGAAATGGCAGAAAAAATGGGCCGATGCAAAGTTGTATAAAACGACATACAAGCCCGATAAACCAAAATTTTATGCTCTTGACATGTTCCCGTATCCATCCGGATCCGGTTTACATGTAGGACATTGTGAAGGGTATACCGCAACTGATATTATAACCCGTTTTAAACGTTCTCAGGGGTGGAATGTGCTTCATCCGATGGGTTGGGATGCATTCGGGCTACCTGCTGAAAACTTTGCAATCAAGACCGGGATTCACCCACGTGTGACAACCGAAAAAGCTGTTGCAAATTTCAAACGACAGATAAATGCTGTAGGATTTGCATACGACTGGGATCGTGAAGTCAATACAACCGATCCAAAATACTACAAATGGACACAGTGGATTTTTTTACAGCTTTATAAAAAAGGACTTGCATATCAGGGTGTAATGCCCATAAACTGGTGTTCATCATGCAAAACCGGTCTTGCAAATGAAGAGGTGGCTCAGGGTAAGTGTGACCGTTGTGGAACACAGGTTGAACGCAAAGATTTACGCCAGTGGATTCTTAAAATTACCGCTTATGCAGACAGGCTGCTTGAAGATCTTAAAGAGGTGGACTGGCCGGAATCCACATTACTTATGCAGAAAAACTGGATTGGAAGATCTGAGGGTGCGGAAGTAGTATTTGAAGTTGCTGATGGTAATGCAATGGGAGAAAAAATAAAAGTATTTACAACACGCCCTGACACGCTTTACGGTGCAACATATATGGTGTTATCACCTGAACATACGCTTGTAAACAAAATCACAACGGATGAGTGCAGAAGCACTATTGAAGCATATCAGATTGCAGCACGTAAAAAGAGTGATCTTGAAAGAACCGAACTTGCAAAAGAAAAAACGGGTGCCTTTACAGGTGGGTATGCAATCAATCCGGTAAACGGCAAAAAAATACCGGTATGGATCGCTGATTATGTGTTGTCAACCTACGGAACAGGTGCAATTATGGCGGTTCCGGCCCATGATGAACGTGATTTTGAATTCGCTAAAAAATTCGGTATCCCCATTATTCAGGTTGTAAAGCCAAAGGATGGATCATCTGTTGATCCTTCTGTTGCATTCACCGAGGAAGGTGTCGCAGTTAATTCTGGTGATCTTGACAATTTACCTACCGATGAAGCAAAGAAAAAAATCATACAAAAGCTCGAAGAAAAAGGTCTTGGTAAAGGAACGGTAAGTTATCGTCTGCGGGACTGGATATTTTCACGTCAAAGATACTGGGGTGAACCAATACCGATTATTCATTGCGATACGTGCGGTATTGTCCCGGTTCCTGAAAAAGATCTTCCGGTAATGCTTCCCGATGTGGACAAGTATGAACCATCAGGTACAGGTGAGTCTCCACTTGCAACGATTACTGATTGGCTTACAACAACATGTCCTCAGTGTGGTGGTACCGCGAGACGGGAAACCAATACAATGCCTCAATGGGCAGGTTCCTGCTGGTATTATCTCCGTTATATTGATTCTCAAAATGAAAACGAACCATGGTCAAAAACGGCTGAGAAGCAATGGATGAATGTTGATCTTTATGTCGGTGGAGCGGAGCATGCGGTGTTGCATCTGCTTTATAGCCGTTTTTGGCATAAGGTACTCTATGATCTCGGGTACGTGTCAACAAAAGAACCATTTAAAAAATTGCGTCACCAGGGTACGGTACTTGCAGCAAGTTATCAGGACGCCGCTGGAAAGTATCATTCAATTGACGAGGTTGAGTTCAGGGAACATGATGTTTATCTGAAATCAACGGGCGAAAAATTAAAAGTTGAAGTTCAAAAAATGGCAAAATCCATGTTGAACGGTGTAAATCCCGATGAGGTTGTTGCGAAATATGGTGCTGATGTGCTTCGTCTCTATGAAATGTTTATGGGTGAATTCGAATTACCGAAACCATGGGATCCGCGTGCTATTGAGGGATGCAGCAGATTCTTAAAGCGTGTTTACAGACTGGTTGATGAATTTGATGTATCAAAGGCTCCTGCAGATTCTGTCAATCTTAAGCTTCGTCACAAGACGATTAAAAAAGTGACAAATGATATTGAAAATATGAAATTCAATACCGCTATTGCAGCGATGATGGAATACATTAACGAACTCGGAAATAATGGAGCTTCAAAGGATGATCTCGTTACCCTTGTCAAATTGATCGGTCCGTATGCACCGCATATTGGTGACGAGCTCTGGGAAAAACTTGGTGGTGATGGTTTTCTTGTTGACGCTCCGTGGCCTGTATGGGATGACGCATTGACAATTGATCAGGTAGTGACAATTGTTGTTCAGGTAAACGGTAAACTGCGTGGTGAGTTTACTATTGCAAGAGGTGCATCTCAGGAGCAATTGAAAGAAACAGCGCTCGGTATCGAAAAGGTAAAGCAGTATACTGAGCAGGGTACAATTAAAAAAATTATTGTCATTCCTGGTAAACTTGTTAATATTGTTGTAGAATAAATTGCGAAATGTAAATAAACTATATGAGAAAAATTGTAGTTGCATCTGGAAATAAAGGGAAAATTTCTGAAATCAGTGAGATTCTTAAGGATCTTCCCTTAGAAATTATTCCTATGTCCGATTTGTGGAATCCGGTGCCTGATATAGAGGAAAACGGTACTACGTTCTTTGATAATGCACGTATCAAGGCTGATTACGTTTTCAACAGAAGCGGTTTATGGGCGTTGGCTGATGACAGTGGGCTTGAGGTTGATTCCCTCGGTGGTGAGCCAGGTGTATATAGTGCGAGGTATGCAGGTGTACAGGGCGACAATGAAGCAAATAATTTATTGTTGCTTAAAAAATTAAACGGAATACCTCATCACTTGAGAACTGCCCGTTTTAGATGTGTTATGGTTCTTAAAACAGGAGAATCTGATTATATTACATCAGAGGGAACTTGTGACGGATATATAGGTTTCGAACAGAAGGGTAGAATGGGATTCGGGTATGATCCATTATTTACACCTGTACAGGAAACATTGACATTTGCAGAACTGTCATCAGAAAAGAAAAACCAGATAAGTCACAGAGGAAAAGCACTTACACATTTATGCAGGAAATTACATGAGTTTGATCTCTAATACAAACGAAATGCCTACAATCCTTCTTGTCGATGATGATACGGAGGTAACTTATTGCGTGCAATCACTGCTTGAATGCGACGGGTATAACTGTATCATGGCTACAAGTGGTGAGGATGCAATCAGGATTGTTAAAAATAAACATGTTGACATTGTGCTTCTTGATGTCCTTCTGCCGGATATGAATGGTTTTACAATTGCAGAGAAGATTAAGGGGATTGCTCCTGATTTTCTTCCAATTATCATGATAAGCGCTCTTGATAGCGATGACCATAAAATTGAAGGCCTGACGTATGCTGATGACTATATCACAAAGCCGTTTTCAAGCCGTGAACTGATTGCGAGAATTAAATCTCTGCTTAGAAACAGTCGTTTACACAAAGACCTGTCAATTTCCAAGCAGCGTTTTGAATTGTTGTATGAGAATTTTCCTCATTTGTATATTTCACTTGATTCACAAATGAAAATTTCCGACTGCAACAGCTTCTATCGTAAAAAATTCAATGTCACAAAAAATGAGATAATCGGTAAAAGTATTTTTGAACTTTTTGTGGATGATGAATTTTCGGTACTGGAACATTTCTTCATAACATTACAAAAATTCCGGACTGTAAAACAACGCATTTTTCATCTTAAAAAACAGGGAACTGATGAAGTAATTTTTGTTAATGTGACAGCTGTGTTTATAGGGGATGACGATACCGGATTGGATATCGTTATTGCTATGGAAGACCTTACCCGACAGATTAAAATTCAGGAAGAACAAAAAATCGCAAGACGTCAATTATATAAATCGGCACGTCTTGCATCAATAGGAACACTTGCGTCTGGTGTTGCGCATGAAATGAATAATCCGTTGACTGCAATTCTTGGTTTCTCAAGTGCAATAATGGATCGGTTTGATAATGAAGAAGAGATGGAAGCAAGCGAGCTTAAACAATACCTTCACATTATCAATACTGAAGCATTACGATGCAGAGATATTGTCGAAAATTTATCACGATTTGCGCGCGAGGGTGGTGAGTGTCAGACTGGTCCTGTAAAGCTGAGTGAATGTATTGACCATTCTGTCAAATTGATGCACAGCAAATTCGTTAAGGCAGCAGTGGTATTGGAAAAGAACATATCCGGCGAAGTAATTATTGCCGGTGATACTGCAAAAATAGAACAACTGTTTATTAACATACTTACAAACTGCGTTGACTTTTGCGATACAGAATGCAGAATAAAAATTACACAAACACAATCAAGAGATGAAATCCGCTTTTTTGCCATAAAAGTGGAAGACAACGGGCCCGGAATACGCCCTGATATCATCAGCAAGGTTTTTGATCCGTTTTTTACGACCAAGGAAGTCGGTCGTGGCACTGGAATGGGACTCGCAATTTGTTACCGTATAATGGAAGATCTTAACGGCAATATTGATATTCGTAGTGATGGAGTGCATGGAACTACCGTTGTACTTGAATTTGTTAAGTATGCCGCAGATTACTGATATCTGTCCGTAGGCTTCAAGTGTCGTTATAATATAGTGGATTCTTGCTTGATAGAGCGAAAGTGGATGTGTTGGAATAAATAATCGGTTTATGTCAAAATTGTATGACTATAGTCATAAAAAGGTTGTTGACATAGTGCATCATGGGATTGCAAATACTTTATAACTGCTTATAACAGATAGCCGGATAAAAGAATATGAGTAAAGGTAAAATTCTTGTTGTTGATGACGAAGCGAGTCTTCGACTATTATTAAGCAGTGAATTATCACGTGCCGGGTATGTTGTAGAAACTGCTACTGATGGAGAAAATGCACTCGCAAGACTGCGGGAAGATTTCTTTCATGTAGTACTACTTGATATTGTAATGCCAAGAATGGATGGTGTTGAGGTACTTCGTATAATCAAATCCGAAGGTATACCATCCGAAGTTATAATCCTTACCGGAAATGCAACTCTCGAAAGTGCCATCGAGAGCATGAAACTTGGTGCATTTGAATACATTCGCAAACCATACACGCTCAATGAGTTGATAATTCAGATTGACAGGGCAATAGAGCATCAGCATTCACAGTTCGACTTGAAGGTTCTTCGTAATGAACTTATCAAGAAGGGGCATGGAGGGAAAATTGTTGGTAAAAGCAAAGTTATGATTGCTTTACAGGCGATTCTCGAACGAATTGCTCCAACTCAATCTACGGTATTAATCCTTGGTGATAGCGGTACAGGAAAGGAACTTGTTGCACGTTCAATTCACGATATGAGCCCGCGTCATGATAAACCGTTCATTGCAATTAACTGCGCAACTTTTTCTGAAACACTTCTTGAGAGTGAATTGTTTGGATATGAAAAAGGAGCATTTACTGATGCAAAAACACAGAAACGTGGTTTGGCAGAAATCGCTGATGGTGGTACACTGTTTCTTGATGAAATCGGAGAAATTCCGATGCATTTCCAGGCAAAACTGCTTCGGTTTCTTGAAACTGGTGAAATACGGCGAGTCGGCGGTACAAAAGATATAATGCTTAACGTGCGCATTATCTGTGCAACTAACCAACCGCTTGAACAGCTCGTTGAGGAGAATAAATTCAGAGCTGATCTTTATTATCGTTTAAATGTATTATGTGTAAACATTCCTCCATTACGGGACAGAATTGATGATATCCCGCTTCTAGTCAATAGCTTTCTTGCTGCACAGGAGTTTAAAAAAGAGTTTGATGATAGTGCAATGGAACTTTTGAAAGCGTATGACTGGAAAGGAAATGTGCGTGAATTGAAAAATGTTATTGAACGCACATGCATTCTGGCGCAGGGGAAAATTGTCAGTGCAGATGATTTGTCATTTCTTCGTGTTAAAAAGAAAGTAGATAGTGTACCAGATGAGGAGATTGGAGAATTACCACCACCAGAAATGATGGTTGAACCGGGATCATCATGGTCATTAAAAGAAATGGAACGAAAGCATATACTTAATGTGTTGAAATTAACAAATGGACACAGGGGTAAAGCTGCAAAAATCCTTGAAATCAATGCGAAAACACTGTATCTTAAAATGAAAGCATATAATATTGTTTCTGTTTACGAATAATACTTGTTTATTTTCAGCATTCATTATCAAACGCACTCACCTTTAAAATGCTTCTAAATTATGCCTCGTCAGAAGAATTTGTGGGTACATTCCGGCAATGGAAGATTCCCAAGCTTATGATATAAAGCATATTCCAATGTTTCATATTGACGAAAACCATATGATTTTCTGATAGTGACTTTTGCAT
>JAAZBG010000222.1 GCA_012513915.1 Fibrobacter sp. | reverse complement strand
CGAAAGAACCGCGGATTGTTGGGCATTACCATGATATCTTTCTGAGTAACCAGCGAGTTTTCAATTTTTCCGATTTCCATTGTTTTGGTGTGCGCAAGTCCGAGCATTTTCCACCGTGTCAATGCTTCCGGTATTGTAAATTTAACGATAACAGCCCCGGCACTGTCAGTCTGCAATTGAGGCAGGAAAAACGCTGTTTCGTTAAGATTCGTACGCGCTGCCACATTGGACAGGTCAGCATTTTTCTTTTCAGCAGAAGATGGTGGCGGTAGTGCACTGCCTGTAGCCCCATCCATTGCAAATACAGGTGTTGGAGCAACTGATTCAGACATCGGACTGTCGCTTGATTTTGCGAGTGCAGCATTTGAACGTGATAGTGAACCCATTTTTTTAACTCTGGGCGCACCGCCTCCTGATGCAACAGGTTTTGAAAATATCACATTGTCACCGGCATAATACCCATAATAATATCCGGGTTCATATCCAAACCATTGCAGTGATGGATAATAACGGGATGGGACTGCGACTGTAACATTCCAGTTATTACCGTAGTAATTTGCTTCATTACTGCCAAACCGTGCGCCTGTTTCCCACTGAAGGCGGGCAGACCAGGTCCGGTAAATACTAAGATCCCACTGATGCATCCTGAAATTATCAAGGGATGCATCATAGAGTGCTGCCACCATCTCTGCGGCAATTTTATCCTTTTTAGGACCCGTAATTCTAAGCTTCCACTCCTCTGCCTGACCTGGTGTAAGTTTATCGCGGAATGTTTCAAAGGAGATTGATAGTTCCTTATTTGTCCAGGGTACCGAAACCGTAGCCTGATGTTTATATACTCTGTTATTTTTTACAAAGATGAAATGAACAGAAAAATTGCCACGATGCTTATCGGTCACCGGTATCTCGATAAATTTCTGCTCGTTTGAAAGTGTCATCCATTCTTTGGTAACGATTTCATCGCGATGTTCTATTTCGTATAATACCCGAACATCGCTCAGTGATGTACCAATGAGAAATGACGCTTTTTCACCCGGTTCTGCCGTATCTTTTACCGGGGTAAACCAGTTGGTGGATGTCATCGGGGGCTTTTTATCATTAGTGGCAAATAAAACAAAATTTTTAATAAAGGATACATCATTGTTAAAAGGATCTTTACATTTAGCTTCAAGTACATACCATCCTGATTTGAGGTTCTTGAGTTTCTCCAGAACCACTTCTTTGCTTTCTTTGGTATTAAACGGAATAGAAATCACTTTGTCCTCCCGTTTCCACGAACGGACATCCGTTTCAGTACTGAATTCATCATCGGGGAATAGTTTCGAAAATTCCACATTTGTCATTACTGACGTATCAGGTTGTTCCCAGTATCGTTTACGAAGTGGAACCGATGGCGATTCGAGTCTGAAAATTTCAACGGTTCCGCTAACAGGTTGAAATGATCCACTCATATTGTTTGATGTAATCGGGTATGAATGAGTGCTTTTTTTGTCAATCATATCGGGGATGTCGCATTGGAGTGCGAGTGTGGCATAGCCAATTGAAACAGTACCGGCAGTACTTCTGGTCTCACCATTGATATCGGTAATATCAATGGTCGTTGTGTAGGTGTAGACTGGCATTGATGACTTTTCAATTGTCGGATCGTCAATTGCTTTAAAATCAATTGACCAGGTGCCATCAGCGTTTGTGATTGTTTCACCGTTTTTAATTTCTACAGCACCTGAACTGCCATATGGATTCCACCATCGGTACCACCAATAGGGAAAGGTCGCATTACGCACAATCCGGTATTTAACCTTTGCACCATCAATAACAGAACCGGCATACGATTTTGCATCACCCCTGACTGTAACTATATCACCGAGACGATAGGTACCATCAAGCGGTTTCATGGTTACCTCAAATTTCGGGCGTTTATATTCTTCAACAGAAAAACGAACCTGTCCATATCCATCATTGATATACATCTCACCATTCAATACACCTGATGGTGCAGTGAAACTTCCATGATATGAACCATATTCATTAGTGACATGTGTTACGGTTTCAATCACCTGATTGTTGACATCATAGAATGTTACCGTGACTGTATTTTGGGGTAGTACCTTTGCACTGGTTCCGTCACCCTGAAACAGTATTCCCTTATAGTAAATAGTCTGCCCGGGACGGTATATTGATCTGTCGGTAAAAATACATGATGACGGGGATTGCGAAACAGATGTGCTGTATCGGGGGTTATGATAATTGTTATAGTTATACAACTTGTCGGTACCATTGAAAAATTTGACAATGAAATAGCGATGATTGTTTTTTCTGTCAATCAACAGTTTTCCATGTTTATCAGAAACAAACGTTCCGGTTTTTATATATTCATTTTCACGTTTCTTCTCATTATAGCGTGTTTCCCAACACTCGGCAGTTACATTTTGAAGAGGATGCCCTGTTGTTCTGTCAAGAGTATAATATTCCTTTTTATTACTGTTTTCGGCACGGGAAATAAAACTTATTGATGAAATCCAGATTTCGGAGAGTGCGATCTGATTTTTGTTGTATGAGAAATTGTCATGTGCACTGCACAGAAGCACATAAAAGCCTTCAGGAAGCGCGGGAATTTTAAACTCGGTTGAATGATTATGGTAATCACCTGGATCAGGGAGTGCCTGGTTCCATTGTTCGACAGGTGTTTCTTTAACAAACTGAGCAATCAGCTTTTCACTTTCTGTTTTATTTTTCAAATCCATAAATTTGTCAGGATCTGTTTTTACAATCCGGAAAAATACCCTGTTCACATTACGATAACTCACCAATGCCTTTAATAGCTTTCCGGGCGGGTATACCTCTTCGGTGGTGATACGGGCTGACTTTGATGAAATTTCTGACCTGTATGCTTTACAGATCTGAGCACCATATGCGTCCGGGAATTTTCTGATCGTTGTATCACAGATCGCTATAGCATTTTTATAGTACCATCGATAGTCCTGTGTTGAATGGGCGCTGTATGATTGTGCTTTTTCCATATACCATAATGCAATTGCGGCTGAGACTTGTGCAGATGCTTTATTGCCGGCATACTTTTTTTCAAGATCGGTCAGTGCTTTAAGGTACAACTGATCTTTCGATTCAAACGCGGCATTACTTCTTACGAATGATAAACGCTCAAGATCTACATCAATAAGCGCTTGCGGATCGGTGTCGTTGAGATGAAATGCGATACACTCCTGTAAACGCTTTAATGCATGAAATTTACGGGAGAGAGAATCGTTACTGGTAATTTTCATGGTGGAAAATGCATCACAACGGTCAAGATACTTTACGTTATCAAGTTGAAACTGGTATGATGGATTTATAATATCGGTTTGATCGTTTTTGAATGCATCAATTACCCGGTGTGCAAGAAGATCAAAAAGTGTCGGACGGAGTTCAAAAACGGACTGATTCGCAACAAGTTCTTTAAACTCCTGTATCTTAATTTTTTTAAGTTTTTCAGGCTCTGCAAGCGATAGCTCGTAATGGTGTGTAATTTCTGATGCAAGTTTTTGAAGACTCCAGGTACGGATATCATCATTGACAAAATTCACCGTTTGTGTACGATTCATGAACTTCCAGCGGTTAATCTGAAAATAGTTCCAGTAGGTGTGGGCAATAAGGGAGTGAATAATTGATGATGCCGGAAAGGGGGATGATTGCACTTCCTCTTTAAGACGAGTTAGTGATTTGACATATGCATCCTCCTCCTTGTATGCATTAAACATCATTTTGTAAATCAATGATTTGACAATTAATTCAGTATTTCCGGACTTTTTCGCCGTATTATAAATCGTTTCAACAATGATACTGGCAGAATCAGT
>JAAZBG010000221.1 GCA_012513915.1 Fibrobacter sp. | reverse complement strand
TGTTTTATACTTGGAAACGAAATGGTGTCGATATTTCGGATGGTAGCAACTATCGCGGTGTAAAAAAAGAAACCCTTGAAGTTCTTGTAAATAGTTCGACTGCAGGGAGCTTTACATGTGTAGTTGATAACGGTGCAGGATGCAGTGTTAGTTCTGAAGCTGTTGCATTGTCTATAAAACCAGCCAGCTTGATCATCCACTCTCAACCGTCAAGCCAAATACTTTCATCTGATGCTATAGCTCCTATTGACGTACGAGTAACAGGAGGATCAGGCGATTACAGCTACCAATGGTACTTTAATGGTGCACCATTCAATGCAAATTACCCCAGCTGTAGTTCCGGGACAGGAACGTCAAATCTGGATTATATCTTTGGTACTGATTGCTCAAATGGTGAATACTACTGTGTAATCAGTGACAATGATGGTGTAACATGTCCAATTACAACAACTCCGTTCACAATCACCACAAGCGGACCGTGTGACTGAACGTTCTTTTATTATCAATTGAGTACTCCTGATCTCTTACAAATAGAGAGATCAGGATTTAATGTTATTATTTACCAAAAACCAGTTTTCTTGTATCTTTAAAGGTATCCGCTTTAATTCTTAACAAGTAGGTGCCTTTAGGTAAACAAAGACCATCAGGAATAATAAAGAATTCGCCGGCGTTTTAAACTTGCTGGAATCCTGATCGGTACTACAAAAAACAGTAAAATAATCTGCGCACTTTTAAAAACAGTATCATATATTAATCAGAGTAGCTACTGCCATTATCATTACACTAACCGGAAGTGTTTGTATGCAAATCAAGTGCATTGCTCGACTTTTAACATTTGTATATGTAACAGCAACCTTCGTGCATCACCTATCCGCACAGACTATCACCAAAAATCAAATTGGTGTTCAGGGTGAGTACCACTATGAATACTGGATGGATTATAGTATTGCCGATAAGAGTGACACAATGACACTTGGAGATGGTGGTAATTTCAGTTGTTCATGGGATTCGGTTAATAACATATTATTTATGAAAGGTAAGAGGCCCGGTGTAAGGAATCAGGTAATTACCTATTCAGCCGATTATAAGCCATCCGGCAATTCTTATATGGGTGCCTATGGATGGACAAAAAATCCGCTCGTTGAGTATTACATTGTTGACAGTTGGGGAGCATGGAAACCCCCCGGGGTAACATCAAAAGGAACTCTTGTCAGTGATAGCGGGGTTTACGATATCTATGAAAAGTATGTGAATAATTTTGGCATTGAACCGGCCAAACAGTTCTGGAGCGTCCGGCAGAATAAACGCACCAGTGGAACTATAACCTGTGTAAATCATTTTGATGCATGGGCTGCGAAGAATATGGTGATGGGGGAGATGTATGAAGTAATGTTTTTTGTCGAAGGATATCAGAGTAGTGGTACTGCAGATGTGAAGATGTCAATGACATCCGGCAGTACAGCAATCAGCGACAATCTGTATATCAATCAATTGAAAACAACCCGGCCTGGCGTATTTGGAACACCGTCTCAAACGGTGATAAGTAACAGCAGGCAGACGCTTACCTTTATCACACCAAAAAATTGCTATGTATCACCAAAAGTGTACAATCTTATAGGGCAGGAAGTTATAAGTCTGCCGGGAAAAAAGTATTCAGCCGGAAAACATAGTGTAATAGTCAACCCAAATTCAACAGGAAAATATTTCTATACATTCAAGGCTGGCAGGTAGGTAGTTGCCTAAAAAAACGTCCACAGGTTTGAAATCAGAACGATCAACCTGTGAACGGCTATACTATTGTTATCGATTATAATTTATAACTATTATTATACAGAACTTTGCCATCAGAAGATGCCCGTATCATATACATACCGGACCGGATAGAATTTTTATTAATGCTGAAAGCCTCTTTTCCGGATATCTGTGCATTAGAAGATACCGTTGTAACTGTGCGGCCCTGCAGATCAGAGATTGTCAGTGTAATTGAGTTACCCTGTACAATTTCCGGTGATTGCAGAGAAAAAGTTATTGTACCGGCATCTTTTTGTGATACAAGCAGGCGACTTGATTTCTGATTGTTCGATTTCGCACTTGACCCGACACCAGTTGCACTCTCAAACTTCCACCAGTTGAATTTGAAAAGATTACTGCCGCTGCCGGTGAACTTAAGGAATAGATCCTGAACACCGGTTGCACCGCTGACAGTACATGATTTTGTCGTCCAGGCACTGCCTGAACCATCAATTGTACAAGTACCAATCAGAGTACCTGATTGACTTCCCAGACGCAGTTCAATTTTTCCGCTGCCTGAATTTGGCGTCACTCGTGCTTCAAATTTTGTTGCACCGTCACCAAAACCAACACCTTTAACCTTTATATAGTCATTATTATCAATGTTATTGACTTCTATTCCACCTTCACTGCAGGTTCCAGTCTTGAGTCCTGAACTATAGCATATAGTTTCAGCCTGGACTGTGTCATATGGATTCAGCGTATCAACCTGCTTTGGTCCATTTGTGCTCATGTTGAGTTTTGGAATGCTTCCATCGGACCCATAGGTGAACTCTTCCACGCACACTGAACGTTTGAAACCGTTATTGTTCGATAATGCGCCGGTATGATAGAAGCAATATGAACGACCCTTGTAGTCGATGACACCAGCGTGATTGGTGTTAATGTTTGTGGGATTAAAAATATCACCCTTATAAGTCCAGGGCCCGTTCGGAGAACTACTGGTCGCATAGCTGATTTTTTCGTTTGCTCCACCTCCGCTTCCTGCGGCATAAACCATGTAGTAGAGCGATCCACGTTTATAAAACCACGGCCCTTCCATGAAATTTTGCATCTGTATGTTGGATGTGACGTTCCCTGTAGTGCTGATCATGTCGGAGTTCAATTTCACCATGCGGAGATTGCCATTCCCCCAGAACAGGTAGGCTTGCCCGTCATCGTCAACAAACGCTGTCGGGTCGATGGCCATGCTTCCACTTTGGGCAATTTCCCTGCCGACCGGGTCTCTGAACGGACCATACGGTTTGTCTGCAACTAACACTCCGATTCTAGCGCCGCTGTTATTGTTTACAGGACAATACATATAGAATTTCCCGTTTCTTTCAACAGTCTGCGGAGCCCATGCATTGTCGTTGAACCAACTGAATGTTTTTCCACTGGCGACAGTCCCATGGTCGGTCCAGTTCACCATGTCTACTGAGGAATAGAGCTTCCAGTCGTTCATGGTAAAGAAGTTGTTAACCGTGACATCATCGTCATGAGACGTATAGAGGAATACAGTGTCTTTATACACCATCGGTGCAGGATCGGCGGTAAAGTAAGTTTGAACGATTGGATTATCAGCAAATCCACTAAACGCTGTGCATAACACCAGCGATACAACTACTGAACGAATTCTGAAATGCATAAGTCACCCCTCCTTATAAATTCAAAAAAAAAGCTGTTTCAGAAAATGTAATCTGAAGCTTATTGATTAATTTTTAGTATTATGCAAAATAACTCAAACTCAAGTGTGATAAATGTCAAATACCGTTATATTGGTATATTGCAATGCAATACGATCTTACATACATATCAGTCATCAGGCAGCAAATGCCTATACAGAAAGGAAGTATACTAAACCAGATAATCATAATGCACATATATCTGGATCAATTAGTAATATAATGTATTTTTGAAATGACAGGTTATTAATTTTATTGTTTTTTTGCGAACGGATGAAATTTATTGCTATAAAAATAAAATATAATGATTCTAACATGAAAATTCACAACGAATAAAAAGGAAAACTGCATTAATTGGCAAAAAAAGTGCGTACAGTTGCGAACATACCTAAAAGCCTCATCTCCCATTCTCCTATGCATTAAAACATGGAAAAGGGGTGGCAGAAATGAGTATTATCCTGATTGTCGAAATGGGAGAGAGAACAATAAGGGCAAGCTTGCCGGGCGGCAGTCGTGACGTTGTGTATGTTTCGTATGTATTCACTTTGTAAAGTGGCCTCACCTCCCGTCTTTCTCTTCATTAAACAATGGAGAGGAAGAGCTGAAATGAAAATCGCACTGATTGTCAAAACGGTAGGTTGAGCAATTTGGAGCAAACTCGTCAAGCGGCAGTCCTCCTCAACCTCAACCTTAACCTTAACCTTAACCTTAACCTTAACCTTAACCTTAACCTTAATCTCAATCTCAATCTCAATCTCAATCTCAATCTTTCTTCTTGCCTTCCCATTTACCCGCAAAATATCTTACTAAAAGCGTTCACAAAAATTGCATTTTGCGAGAATTTCCGTATTTGTCTCAAAATGGTTTTATTTAAGTAATTATCCGGAAACTGTTAAAATGTCTCAGTAAATGCTTATTTGTTTATTTTCTCGAAATTCTGTTAAATTGTTGTAGTACAAGTGTCACTCGTTACGTGTCACTCGTCACTTCTTCACGGAGGTTAAATGGGAAAACCGGCGGCCCGGTTAGGGGACATGACTGCTCATGGTGGAGCAATTGTTGCGGGCTTTCCAACCGTACTGATCGGCGGGATGCCTGCTGCACGGCTTGGTGATATGCATGTTTGCCCTATGTTTACGGGGTATGTACCACATGTCGGAGGGCCAATCTCAATAGGAAGCACCGGTGTCCTTATTGGTAATATGCCGGCAGCACGAATGGGTGATATGGCCGTTTGTGTAGGGCCGCCATCGAGTATTATCATGGGATGCCCGACAGTGCTTATTGGGGAAGTTGGTGGTGGTGGAGGTGGCGGCGGTGCTGGAGCAGGGGCCGGTGGTGGCGGGGGAGGCAGTGTGAGTGCCGTGATGGCAGCGATGGTGAGTGCTCAACTGGCAAAAATTGAAGCCGCTGAAAAAGAGGACGGACATAATCTGCATGTCGATTTTGTTGACAAAGCAGGGCTAAAAGCGGGCGGATTTGATTATACACTAACTTCACCTTAAAACGGATTCATTACTATGGCAACAACAACCGGACAATCTACTGGTAATATAAAGAAGAATAATGTAAAAAGCGGAACTCATACTGTAACCATTAAAAAGTTAATTTCAGTTACTTTTAATAAAACCAGTTTTGATATAGCAGATAAAATTTCGTTTACAATTAAGAGCACTGGAATGACAGGTGTTCCCCTGTCAATTCAATTGATGGAAAAAGATTTGAATTGTAGCGGCTATCGGGTTGATTCGATGGATACTACAATATCGTCAGATTCTATGACTATCGATTGGCA
>JAAZBG010000220.1 GCA_012513915.1 Fibrobacter sp. | reverse complement strand
GGTCAAATGTACAATCTTGATGGAACGTTACATTCCAGCGGAAACGAAACCTGTATCCCGACATTTCTTGGTCCGTTAACTTGTGCCGGAATGGTTGATAACACACATAGCACATGGCTTAACAATGGTTATACACGGTTACGTTCATATAATGCCAAAAATGATAACTATTATAATGAATGTCTCGAATTACTTTCAATGCTTCTCTTAACCGGTAATATGGTGGATTTCACAAAGGTGCCTCCACGTGCAACTGCTACAATAACTGCAAATGTCCGTCCTGCAGGAGCTGGCACAGTAACTTTGAGTCCGCAGAAAGACAGTTATGGAGTTGGTGATGAAGTGACAATATCAACCTCAACATCTAATTCAACACGGTATACCTTTGTTGGATGGGAAGGTGATCTTACCGGAACTCAGCAGAGTGCTACATTTAAAGTTGGGTACAACAGAACCATTACCGCAGTGTATAGAGATGAACAGGCAAATGATCTGCTTGATGATTGCGAAGACAATGATGGACTGACTAACCTTGGAACCGAATGGTTTACCTATACCGATGTTTTGGATGGCGGTAAATCAACAGTTACTCCATTAACCAAAACCGGTGAAACATTGTTTAAAATGACTGAAGGTGGTTATAACTCTTCAAAGTATGCAGTTAAAGTAAATTGGACTCTTGATAAAGGATCTTTTGATTATGATCCGTTTGTTGGTGTAGGATTTGAATTAGCTCCTAAAGCTGCATATACAGATATAAGCAAGTCAACGGGAATAAGTTTCTTTTACAAAGGAACATTTGGTACAAAAGATACCTGTGATCTTAAAATTGAATGTGGAGCAGTTACAACACCAGGAGCTGATTTTTGTTACAATATTCCGTCAAGTACTTCATGGAAAGAAGTGAATATTAAATGGTCCGATTTTAAACAACCATGGTGGGTAAAAGGTGATGCTATTGCTACTCTGGACCTTAAGAGAATTAGTAAGATTCAATGGCAGATACATGGACAAACCACAGCTGCCAGCGAATTATGGATCGATGATGTTCATATTCTTGGTTTGCCGATTGAGAAAACAGCTGTAAAACAACCAGTTGTTTCTGAGAAGATATTTTCAGAGTCTCTCAGATGTGTTCGTATGGGGGCAAATCTGATGGTTAACTATTCTCTAAGCCAAAATGGAAACGTTTCTTTTGCTCTTTATAACATTGCAGGAAAAATGGTTAAACGTGAAGCAACCAGCTTTGTACATGCTGGAAATCATACTGCTCAGATTAATCTTAGTGATATTGCAAAAGGTGCTTATTTACTTAAATTGTCGACAGAAACAGCTGAGATTACTCAACAAATAATGGTGAGCAAATAACTGTTTTAATATATTTTTATTTGATATTTTGTTTAGGCCGGATTTCCGGCCTTTTCTTTATCAAACGAAGGCAATGCCTTAAAGCGACTCTCTTCGATCATTTTGATAATATAAACCTGTTTGATTAGTACTTTTGCTGAAGGTGAGTTGCCTAAAATGTCAGAACAATCCTGGTTAAATTATTACAGTGGCTTTTAAGGGGTAGGGTTGTTGTCTGTATAAAACCCAAAAAATAACTAATCAAAAACGTAAAAGAGTGTTTTTGAATTAACAATAACTGGTTATTCGCTCGTGCAAAAGATGGTGTTTCTTATTCATACCGAATCATCTTCGATACCGCAATCTCATCAATTTCACCATTAAAATAAAACGGTTGATCGATAAGCCTTCGACCGATACCAAAATCAGTTGCACATTGTTTGATGGTACTTTCGTAAAAAGTTTCGGCCCACAACTGGCCATCCACATACACTGAAATTCTTTTTCCATCATATTGACCCGCAAGTGTATGCCATTCATTGAGCGGCAAGCTCTTTTCAGAAACTGCATAATGCCACCAGTGATCATCACCGAAGATAAATTCAACTTTACCATCTGAACCGGAAATGCGTAACTCATATCCCTTGCAGAAATCACCTGACCAGTCAATTGTCGAAACTATCATCATATGGGGACGGGGGGACATGTCTGCATCTGGATAGGATGTAAGCTTCACTGCAGCTTCTACTGTCAATAATGAATGATAAAAATCTACTGAATTTTGGGCAACGCAATAATTACCTTCACAATAAAGTGCAT
>JAAZBG010000219.1 GCA_012513915.1 Fibrobacter sp. | reverse complement strand
TATGCGGACCGCCTCCCGTTTAAAGGAAGCATCATATTTCTTTCTTGTTTTCTTGGACATGAACACACCCTCCATGAATAAAAATATTTTGGTAATAGGTGTGTCCACCAATTCGGGTACAATTCAGTCTGAATACTTTAGAAACCAACAGGTTACGTTAATGCGCTAAATCTAACTGTAGATTTAGTGCATTATAGTCTGCAAATGCAACTGAGCAATACTTCTCTATTAACCCTACTCATCAAATCTTAAATTAAACTTATACCCTGCTGTCAGATAGCCATTAATGTTTTTCCCATTTAAATTTTCATATTCTTTGGGTTCATTGATGGCTGGGGCAATAGTTAGAATTCCAACCTGTGCTCCACCTCTTATAAAAACCGCACCCCTATCACCGGTATTACATACGAAGCCAATTCCACCTTCAAGATCAAGACCAAGCATTTTCATTTTCTGAGAAAAATCGAAAACATCGTCTTTGGGTTCAATTCCTTCGACATTTACGGTCACAGTGCGTTTCTTTTCACCAGAGAGAAAAACAGCCATACTCGGACCTGCAAACAAATTGATACAAAAGTTACCTATTGGAAAATTTGCCTGAGCAAGTAATGGCAGCTGAAGATTGAGAATGTTTATTTTTTCCAGAGTTTGCTGTACAACAGTTGGAGAAAATGATTGAATAAGAAGGTTCTCTTCACCGCGGGTTTCGAGTGAAATGCCGAAAATCAAAGAGAAGTTTTTAACAAACCGTTGTTCGAATCCGATTTTTGCGTTGAAACCGATTCTGGGATAGTTCTCTCTTACCAGTGAGTCTTCGCCTGTAATAAGAGAGTAGTTCAATCCTCCGCTTAACATTAAAGATGGTTCTGCAAACAGAACCAGTGCAGTTGTTAAGATTAATATCAGTGATACCTTAAATTTCATTTTTATATCTCCTTGGATTTATCAATCTATTAACAAAATCAAAATACAAAACCGATCTTGGTAACCCACCACCAGTTACCTGCCTCAACGAGCATCTCGCGATGATTTGCACGATCATAGATTACATCAAACATCCTCATGTGATCACGGGCGAATTGAGTAGTAAGATAACAGTGATCGTTCATAAATGATTTTTTAAAGTACACTGACCATTTCCATTTTGATTCCTTGATATTTTCGTTAGTTGCAGGAGCAGTGGGTTTTCCATCGACAACATAAATTTGACGATAGTCGTTATTGTATAAAGAACCCCAGTATTCAAATTCAAGACTCAAAACGTCAAGAATCTTGTATGTAGGAAGATTTATACCGAAAGTGACCGGTGCTTTTTCTTTCCAGTTTTAATAGGATGGGTTTGGTTTTCCTGAAAGGGTTGTATCCGGATAGGATTTCAAACCAATAACGAGAAGTTCACCGTAAAGCTTCAAATCTGATTCACCGAAAAACGAATTGTTTTCACGAACAAATGCAAGTGGATCAATGGATGCTCTCACCATTAATTTACTCCCTTTAAAGGTATAAAAGGCAGTATCTCCGGATGGTGTAAGGTATTGATTTCCCTGTGCGCCAGAAAATTTAGGGCTCGTTGCACTTCCTGTTGTCTCAGTGTAATCATATACTGATATCAGATGTGCCAGACTTATTCCCGCACCAACATTAACCAACCCAAGGTTGGCGATATTATAGTTTACAATATAAGAAAGAGACCAGTCCATTGCAGGATAAAAAACGGTTTCAGATGAAAGTATAAGATCCTGTGTTAAGCACATGTCTAAAAATGAGTGACTTATCTTCAGACCCAGAAGTCTCGCCATAGGGAAATCGAAAGCGGTGATTATATAAGCTGGATAGGTCGCAGATCTGAACAGGTATTCACCGAGGTTTCGAACATCAGGGTTGTATTTGTACAGAAAATATCCGGCAGTTACATCCAGACGGTTTAAATCACCCTTTACGTTGTAATTACCGTAAGATTCGTCGATATAAACTATTGGCTGTGCTGTTTTTGTCTGGGACAGCGTCATCTCCATCGGCCATGAGAATTTCATTTCTGCATTAATTCCCAGTACAAGTTTCAGTTTATTTTTATAGAGTCCCTGAAAAGAGATGCCTGCAAATGCATTGTCGTTCCAGAGGAATTTTACTGGCCCAGAGCTCTCAATACCAGTACCCCGTACTACCTGACCACAATAAAATTCTCCCCTTCCATTGATAGATAAAGACAGGTCATCCCTTTTAGTTATAATTTCAACTGCTTGGGTAGAACCTGTTAAAAAAAGTGTTAAGAAAAAAAATAGTTGTAGCTGCTTGTTCATAATTTCTCCACATGTTCCAAAATTTCCAACCTGACTCACTTGAATATTTCACATTTCAGTTATTCTTCCGGTTGGGAACAACATTAATCAGGTTAGAACTCCGCGCTGTTTTGTTTTAGCATTGTAAACATTACATGTATTTTTACTTATTATAAAAAATAAACCGTTCATTTAAACATTTGTATCATAGTCAAGTATTACCATCACAGGCAACAGCTTAGTTAATCGATAAAACTACAAGAAGCAAGGATGGCAGTATAACGCCTTTACAAGACATCTGGTTCCACTGTTTTAACCGGTGAAACCAGTATGTTGGAAATGAACGGTTATAGGTAAAAAATTAAACTATCAGTTCACCATGAACGTGCTTTCAACCGACGGCTTGTCGGGTGCAGGAGTAATTTTCGATGATGTTCCAACACGAACTTTATAAGTCCCTGTCAGTATATCCCAAGTCCCGTTTCCATCAAACTCCTGAGCACCAACTTTAAAATATGCCATATCTTCGGGATCAAGCACAAACTTGATTGTCTTTGTCTGCCCGGGATCTAATGTTACCCTGTTAAAGCCTCTCAGATCCTGTTTACGAACAGGAACAGTTCCACTTGGCAGAGACAGGTAGAGTTGTACAACCTCATCCCCTCTAATGCTTCCTTTATTGGTGACATCTACGGATACATATACTCTATCACCTTTTTTAATAGTAAGAGGATAAACTTGAAGGTTTATATAATCGAATGTTGTATAACTTAATCCATGACCAAAAGCAAACAAAGGTTCCTGTCCTAATGCATCAACTTTGAAATAGCCATGAGCAGTGGTTGCATTGCCGTATTGGAGTGTAGAGGTTCCTCCAGTAAAAGCAAAATTTCCAGCTTGACTTTCAGTTTTCGGGAAAGTCACATTGAGTTTACCTCCGGGACAGACATCTCCAAAAAGTACATCTGCAATGGAGTAACCCTATTCCTGCCCAGGGCCGAAACAGATAAGAATGGCTGGTGCGTTAGACCAGTTTCCGGGAAGAGATGCAGATCCACCGGTATAAAGAACAATCGTTTTTGCTGTTGTCACTTGCAATGCCTGCTGAACGACAGCATCATCAAAAACCTTCATATCAGGTCTGTCCATACCTTCACCTTCATTATGTGCACCGGTTGCAACAATGATGTAATCGGCAGAATACATGTTATCGACAATTGTTGTCTTGTCTGCTGCAGTTAATTTTGTGATATATTCTGTAATACCCTGTTTAGGACTGATCCTGCGGTCATTTGGGGGTGCAACAAGTGAACTTTCCCAGTTAAATGAGTCTCCCCCACCCAATCGTGCAACTTCATGCTCCTTCTTATTATTATACTGACTTTGCCGTGTACCACCAGCAGTATAAGTTGCACCTGTAATGAAGATTTTTTTCCCTGTTTTAGGTATTGGAAGGACATTTCCATCGTTTTTAGCCAGAACTAAAGCCCTGGCACCAAGACGCCTGACAAGTTCCCGCTTTTCCTGAGACATGAACTTTGTTTCATATGCATAGCGATTGTATCCGGCTGTCATCAACCCAGCCTTGCCGTTTGCGTAAAGAATATGTTTTGCTTTATTTTGAGCATCGACAATATTTGTAAAATGCCCTTCATTGTACCGGACCTTGGGCAGCAGCTGATCTGCACCGTATTTAACGCAGGTTGCCAGTGTTACATCGTTTACTTTGGCATCCCAGTCACTCATAGTATATCCGAGAAAACCCCAGGTGTTTCTCAGAATATCTTCAACCAGGTATTTACTGTCAGTACAATATTGTCCATTGACCTTATTATACGCGGTCATACACCCAAGTGCACCGCCATTTACAACACATTCCTTATATTGTGGAAGATAGAGTTCATGCAGACTGCGCTCATCAATTACAGCATTAAGGTTTTCTCTGTCTGTTTCCTTGTTATTAACTGCAAAATGTTTAATCGCAGCAATGACTCCTCTGGTTGCCAATCCTCTTACCTGAGCAGCAGCCATCTTGGCAGTCAAGTAGGAGTCTTCACTGTAATATTCAAATGCGCGCCCTCCCTGAGGATTTGTGACAATGTTCACAGATGGTCCAAGGCAGACATTTCGACCATCTTTTCTGAATTCTTCTCCAATGGCAACACCTTGTTCAAAGGCGGCACTGGTATCCCAGGTGCATGCCATTCCACCGCAGGTCAAAAATGCGGTTGCCTCCCCACCTCGAACCCCATTCAATCCGTGGGGACCATCAGCGGTCCAGATATCAGCCAGTTTTCCTGATGCAGTAGTCATCCCTGGCTGATGAAAAAATGCCCCCTCATCGTATAATCCTGTCGCAATACCACTAAGCATACCTACCATTTGCGTCTTGGTAGCTTCTTTGGTCATTGCTTTTGTCTTTTTCATTACTTCGGTTTCTATTGCATTGATTTTAACACGCGCTACGTATTTCCCTGAAGGAGTCCCTTTTAACCGGAAGAAAATTTCCCGTGTCGGTTGTTTCGGCAGAAGGTGGATCACCCCAACCGCTCCCTCAACAGATTCAAGCTCCAGAGGAGCACCACCGGAAGCAGGTACTATTTCTAAACTTACTATGATTGAATCATATTCAGGCAAATTCAAATCATCGCGTTTTATCTCCAGCGTATAGGAAACCTTACCCATATACCCAAGACCGGCTCCGGGCCTGTGGAGCATTTCCGGTAAAACAGATACAGTCGTAATGTTTCCAGACACAACACAACAAAAAGCAATTATTATAAGCGGAATTATTTTTTTCATGTTGTTTTCCTTAGTTAGCCATTATGAAACGGACGGTTTTTTTTGCGTTTTCTGTTTTTAATTCCGCTGTAAATGCACCAGAACTCAATTCTTTTGCATTCCAGGTGATTGAAGAGGCTTTTTGGGTCAACTTAAAAGATGAAACCTTTGCACCGTTTATTGAATAGATGTTAAGAACTGCATCTGTTGTAACTCCAGGGAGGTTGTATTTAACAAGCAAACGTTTACCTGGTAAAAGTTTTGTAGTGAGTCGCATTCCGTTTGCAGATTGATTGTAATATTTAACGCTTGTTCCCGGAAATTCAAATTCATTGCTTTCCTTTACCCACTCGACAGCAAAAGCTGTACTTATTGATAGTAATACTCCAAAACACAAACATAAAACACGATTCATAACACCACCTCTCCAAAAAGGTACAAAATATTACTGTTAATTCATTATCTAAGGGAAATTCTTACCGGTAATCAAAACTGAGTCAAGTACTACCACCTCTGGCGGTAGCTTGATTGAGCGGCAAAACCGCGAAAGCAAGAAGACACAACAGTGCCTTTACGAGACATCTGACTCCACTGGCTTAACCAGTGAAGCCGGAATTTATTAAAAAACGGCTCAATATCACTAGATAAGGCATTAAGAAAAGAGTCCTTCTCAGACACGTTTAAGAGGTATCATAGAGGAGAAGGGCAATTTTTCAATAGATATCAATGTCTTAATACTCCATGGCATGACCCATGTACGCACATCGCCGTATTATCCGCAAAGTAACGGGAAAATTGAAAGATGGAATGGCACAGTAAAAAGGGAATGCATTAGGCCTAAATGCCCTTCAAACCAGCAGGAAG
>JAAZBG010000218.1 GCA_012513915.1 Fibrobacter sp. | reverse complement strand
TCCTCATCCCTGAAACAGCGGGCAATCTGAAAGTAGCGATCAAATCCTGCAACCATCAAAATCTGCTTATAGGTCTGTGGCGACTGTGGTAACGCATAGAATTTTCCCTTGTTAAGGCGACTTGGAACAAGGAAATCACGGGCACCTTCCGGTGTACTTTTCATGAGAATAGGTGTCTCGATCTCTGTAAATCCATTCTCCCAGAGATACTTCCGGGCTTCAGCTGCAACAAGATGACGGAATATGATATTGCGCTGCATATTTGGACGACGTAAATCGAGGTACCGGAATTTAAAACGAAGTTCTTCAGACTCTGACGCCTCGGGATCATTTATATGAAGCGGCGGTGTTACAGCCTGATTTAGAATTTCCAGTTCGGTCGCAATGACTTCAATCTCACCTGTTGGCATTTTTGGATTTGCCATTGTCCCTGGACGGAGCGATACTTTTCCTCTGATCGCAATTACATACTCATGACGTAAAACGGATGCATTCTGTGCAAGCGCTGCATCAGTTGCAGGATTGAAAACGACCTGAGTAATTCCATAACGGTCACGAAGATCAATAAAAATAATACCTCCATGATTTCGCCAGTTATGCACCCACCCGTTAAGTGCAATTATTTCACCCTCGTTTTTTGCCCGCAGATCCCCGCATTTGTGAGTACGTCTTATAGTGAAAGACATTCTTTGCTCCGTTTTTAAATGTATCGAAAAGTATTTCCATTAAATGTGTAACGCAAAACTTCAATGGTGACGTTAAAATAAAACGTGCCTGTTGAAGGAAAAAGAGAGTTGCATCTATTATTTTAATGTGCCCTATTTTATATTAAGCGGGTTTGGTGAAGGCCGGTCTCTTTCAAAAAGTTTAGAATTTGACATTTTGTACGTCCAATATAATGCATTTGAGACCAAGTTTAGTATCATATCTGATATTTTATTTGTGGTTGCATCGTTTACTGATACCTCCGGTTATAATTGGTTAATTACAAATACACTCTGTATAAACATTCAGGACTGATTACTGGTAGACACAATGAGCAAAACACGTAAAGAACCAGGGGAGCGATCGCCCTTTGACCCGGAAATAAAAGAACAGATGCCGCAAAACGGTGATCACCTCGGTCACTGTCGCATTATTGAACTTATAGCCGCTGGCGGTATGGCAAATGTCTACAAAGTCTGGCATGAACAGCTTGAAGTAGTTCGTGCGATCAAGATTCTAAAACCGGGTTTCGATGATGAATCAAAGTGCAGACTTGAAACTGAAGCGAAAATCTCAGCTAATTTGCGTCATAATAACATTGTTGAAATTTACGGCATGGGTTACTGGCATGATATCCCATATATAGAGATGGAATACATTGATGGGCCATCGTTAAAAGAGATTCTTGAAAAAAACGGCCGCCTGCCACTTGATTTCTCAATTGCGGTAACCCACTCGCTCTGCATTGCGTTACACTTCGCACATACACAGGATCTGACGCTCTACGGGAAAGTTTATGACAGTCTTATTCATCGTGATATAAAACCTGCCAATATTCTCATTACCAATAAAGGTATCGTGAAACTTGCAGATTTCGGTATTGCCCGGCCAAGCGAAACAAGTCTTCATACGATCAATGGAAAAGTTATGGGAACATTTGCGTATTTAAGTCCTGAGCAGCTCAATACCGACAACCTTGACCAACGATCCGATGTTTATTCTCTTGGCACTGTTCTATACGAAATGGCAACAGGACAGAAAACATATCCCCAGAAGATGCTCACAGAACTTATTCACCGGAAATCCCGTGGTCAATACATCCCCGCAATTTCACTTTGTAAAGATATCCCGAAACAGTTGAATGCGATTATCGACAAATCAATGGCAATTGACAGAAACAAACGGTTTCAGTATGCAGCCGAAATGGATAATGATTTACTCTCGATTGTCAAAAAAACAACAATGCGTCAGTTTGAGGAAACAATCAGGAATTATATAGCCAATCCAATTCCGGTTGCACTTAAACAGCAGCGGACACGACAACAGCATGGTGTCACAATAGGGGTTTACATACTGCTTTTTATTCTCACAGCAGGAAGTGGAGTATATATAGTTGACAAATATTGGAGCTCCATTGTTTCTCTTGTATCACCTGCCGGAAAAGCAGCATTGGGTTTGCAGGACAAGCAATCAGCTCCTATTGACAAAACTGCAACGACTACTGAAACCATTCCTGGTGCAGCCCCCCATACGCAATCACTTTCAGCAAAAGCAACGAAAAAAAGTACCGTTATACGTAGTTCCCAGCGACCATCATCTGCAACTCAATCGCCAAGACAGGTATCAGACAGCAGCAGTCGTGCTGTGGCATTATTCAAATCCGGTGATTATGTAGCATCCAGCACACTTATCACAGAGCTTTTGGGAACATCACTTAATACATCAGAGCGTGACCAATTGACTACATACCTTCTCTGGGCACATATAAAGAATAATGATATCCGGGCAGCTATGTCAATCGCTGATAATTTTGAATGCAACGATGGATATTTTTATTTCCTTGCCGGTGAACTTCAGTATAGCAAAAACCAACTTGATAAAGCTGAATACAGTTTTAAAAAAGCCCGCGCGTTACCATCATCGTTTAACAAATCAATCCCCAGGAATTCGTCACTGTATCTTGCAAAGATTCGTGATGATTTTTATATGATGAAACCGAATATCGACAATAAGCAACTCTGTGTCCGCGCCTGGTCAACCTATATTGATATGTATTGTACCGGTGATGAATCCCCGGAGTGCATTGAGGCTAACGATCGATTGGGTTTATTAGTTGCGAGGACACAGTAGAAGTGTGCTAATTGCCGCAACCTGGTCTATTTATAATAGATTCAACCACTTAGTGGATAGTTTTGTTATCTCTGCATATACACAAAAGGTGGAAACTCATCAGTATCTTTTTTACCGCAGCATACAATTTTTATTTTTTAAGCATTTTAACTCTTTTTTATATAAATTCTGCTTATATATAGTGGAATGCAAAAAAAAATGTGAAGATATTTGAACTTACAGTGTTCTAATGTCACTAATTTTTTCAAGGGGGGATGAAAACCTTGAAAAGTTTGCATCCGATACCACAACACTTATACGATTTAATGAAATATTTGAAAAAATATGTTCTTTAAATGCATAACTATCAAAACTATAACGGAGGTTTTAACAATGCAACGCAAACGATACAGAAATGTTCTACTTGCGTCACTTCTAACACTCACTGTCAGCGGTATTGCTCAGGCTCTTCCTGTCTGGACTGTTGAAAATAGTGAAATTATGAAGGATGGAGAACTCTTTCGCATAAAGGGTGGCTCATGGTTTGGTCTTGAAGGCCGTCACGAAGCACCGAATGATGCAGATAATCCCAACGGTGCACCGATGGAGTTGTACATGGGTAACGTCTGGTGGAGTCCAAGCAAACGTACTTATGCTTCAACAGCAAAAGATATTGCCGATATCGGATTCAACTGTATCCGTATGCCAGTTGCTCCTCAAACATTTGACGACTCAGATCCGCAGGGAACAGACTATCTTAAAAATGATACATCAGTACGGATCAAAGGTGCATTCAGCGCACTTAAGGCTGTTTTAAAAGCAATTGATGATGCAGGTATGTATACAATGCTCGATATACATTCATGCTCGAACTATGTTGGTTGGAGAGCCGGTCGTCTTGATTCACGTCCACCATTTACTGATGCAAACCGTGGTGGTGGTTATGCCTACACAAGAGAAGATTGCTCATGTGCAGCAGAAGGTAACCCAAGTACTGTAAAAAAGGAGCGTACATTCCCATACGATAAGCAAAAATGGCTTGAGAATCTTAAAACACTCGCGGGTCTTGACAAGGAACTTGGTTTGAAAAATGGAACAATCGGTATCGATATTTTCAATGAACCATGGGACTATAGCTGGGAAGAATGGAAGACTATGATTGAGGAAGCATATCAGGCAATTCATTCTGTTAACCCTAACATCCTTGTTTTTGCACAGGGTATCGGTGGCAAAAATGGCGTTACGGATGGAAATGCTGATGATGCAGAAGATACTCCTTATGGAGATGTCAATGTCAACTGGGGTGAAAATTTGTACGAAGCAGGAGATAATCCACCAGATGTTCCAGTAAGCAAACTGGTCTATTCTCCACATTGTTATGGGCCATCCGTTTGTACACAGGATTTCTTTGCAGATTGGGAAAAACAACCAGAGTGTAAAGGTCTTGTTGAAGATGCATTTGGTGATGCAAAATGTCAGATTGTTTTTGATGATGCAAAAAAAGAGTTTATGTATGCGGCTTGGGACGAACACTTTGGTTATCTCAGAGGTATGGGATATGCACTCGCCCCTGGTGAATATGGTGGTAACATGGACTGGCCTGCCAAAGCAGAGAAGCGTCACCAAGACCGTTATAGCTACCTTACCAATAAAAAAAGTGATGAGGAATGGCAGAATATATTTGTTGATTACATGATCGACAGAGGTATAGTAAATTCCTTCTACTGGTCAATCAACCCGGAATCTGCTGACACCTATGGTGTCTTTGCAACACCATATGATCCTATTAATAACACTGGCGGATGGGGAACCTGGAATGGAACAGATAAAAGAAAGGTAGATTTGCTTAAAAGACTCTGGGCTGCACCAGTTAAAACGGTCGGAGTTACAGTTCCTTACAAGACTGTATCCAACAGCAAGAATGCTTTCAACTGCCGTGTAACAAGTAATGGCCTTGTATCTTACACACTGCCAACAACAGGTAATGTAACAGCAAAGCTTTACAACATTGATGGTCGTCTGCATGGTGAAATCATGAACAAGAATCAGAATGCCGGTTCACATTCATTCAATTTCACAGCACCGTCAGGCTCGTATGTACTTGTTCTTAAAGCAGGTAATTATTCAAGCAAGCAGGTTGTTTCTATTGCAAAGTAATTATTAGTAATTGGTTGATTGTTTGAAGTTAAGGGCAGCGTTTTTTCGCTGCCCTTTTTAATTTTTTTTCGTCAGGAGTACTAAGTTGCCAGCCTCGCAATTCAGCATGTGCATATGTGCGTTTGCCATTGGCAAAAAAGTTCAGAAATAGTATATTAATTAATCCAATAGACAGTTTAACGATTCCTGCTTATATTAAATTTATTACATATAGCCTTACTCCTAATACATCCGGTACGGAAAAGTGTTTGGATACCTGCCGGAAAGTTCGTAACAATGCTGAAACTAAGGTACACCATGTTATCAAAACTCATGTCAAGCGATTTTTCCTTTCATGCGAATAAGGGTCTGTATTCTGTCGTGATTGCGTTAGTAACGCTTTGTATAGCTATAACATTTATTCAGTTGGGTGGCGCCGGCTGGGCCTATGATGATGTAAACCTCGTACAGCCAAGTCCTGCACTTAATGATCTGGCTGGCCTGCAAAAAGCGATTTCCACAGATCTCTATCGCCAGGCGGCCCCACGCCTTGAAGCAAGTGCTTACTGGAGACCGTTAGCAATGGCGTCGTTCTGGTTTGACACTCGCTTCGGGACCCCACCCGGCGTTTTGCATATTGGTAATATACTGCTCCATATCATTGCAGCAGCACTGTTGGTGCTTGTAGTACTTAGGCGTCATGGTGGAGGTGTCGGTAGTATTGCTGCATTGGTCGCTTCAATCTGGTGGGCGTTCCATCCGCAAAACTCTGAAGTGGTGGCATGGATATCATGTCGTTATGATCTGCTTTATGGGGTTGTACTGCTGATTCTCCTTGCTGTTCAATGGCGATCCGGGATATTTGGAACGATTCTCTTTGGAACGGTATTTTTTGCCGGCCTACTTTCCAAAGAGGGTTTTATAATGGTAATAGCGGTCATAGTAATAATGGATATTACTGACCGGAAACCGATAAAACTATTACTCTCACGCTGGGCAGCTGTTGCTCTTGCGGTAATCATCTGGATGATTTTGCGGATGGTAGTAGGAGTGAAAAGCTTCGATCCACCAACACTGGAAGCGGCACTCACCATCCTGCGGATATACCCAGAAGCACTTACAATGTACTTTTTGCGCTCGTTCGCCTTTGTACCACTTTCTATCTCACACCCTTATAGCTCAATCGGAGTACCTGGGATTTTAGGGGGTATCGCAATCTTTTCGACACTTACTATGATTTCAATCCGTTGGCCCAAGCTGGCAGTACCATCAGTTATTTTCCTTGCTGGCATATTCCCTATAACGGGTGCTATAACAATGTTTCAGGAAGTACCTGAACGCTACTTTTATGTTCCATCGATCGGTCTGGCACTCCTGCTTGCACATGGTGTAACATTAGTTCTAACTGCCTGGAAGCAATCCGGTTCACTGGCCGTTTCGCAGAAAAAAACTTCTTACAAACTCATTTATCCACTTCTTTTAGCAATAATTGGTATTTTTCTGTTCAGGTCGATTATTCTTTTCCAGCTACGTCTCCCCGACTGGCGAACCAATGAAACTCTTTGGTCCGCTGCAGCCAGGGTAAATCAGAATGACTCTCAGGCGAACTTAAACCGTGCCATAGCAGCCGGACGAGCCGGCAACTGGGATGAGGCACTCCGTGCCATAGATATCGCTTCACGCGGAGACCCGAAATCCGGCCGTATCGCATGTACCTATGCATGGGCACTTATCCGGACCGGAGATTTCCCTGGTGCCATCCAAAAAGCGGAACAAGCGACTATACTTGCACCCTACGAGCCAGACGGTTGGTATTACCTGGCGTTTGCAAAACATAAAAACGGTGATTATGCGGGTACGTTAGCAGCAGTCATTAAGCTATTAGAGGTTGCCCCTGATTATCCAGGTGCTCGTCAAATGTACGAAGTTGTGACCAAAGAGCTGAGTAAACAATGACGATATATTAGTATCAGCAAAGCGGCCCATCAATGCTTTAGATTGCCATCCGGATCTATCCATGCAAAGTAATTATTATTAATTGGTTGATTGTTTGAAGTGAAGGGCAGCGATTTTTCGCTGCCCTTTTTTTTATAGTTTCTGGTTACTACATTTGCTGTGATTTTTTAATGTTCTTAATCAATTCATCAACAACCATTTTTTGAGTTTTAGCAGGTACTGCCTGTTCCTCTGTTTCGGTGAATTGTGCACTTCTTGCAGCTCTCATAACTGGTGCCGGAGGCATTTTGACTAATTTATACCCGGCATAATGCAACGTATCCCCGGTTGAATATACTGTCTCCTGTGCTCCCCTTCCCAATCCCTGAATAACAAACGATCCATCTGATGAAGGTAACAAACTAAAAACAGTGTTATCAGCAAGATTGTCTGCCCTGATAAACGGTTTTTTTGATCGTTGTATTGTATCCGCATAAAGATTAACCGCCGGCATTTGTGATGTTGTCTCAATGTATATACCAAATTTTTCAGTTACTGCGTCCGGAAGTGTATCATCCAGAACAAGATGATTACCTGCAACCTGACGATTAATTGTAAATTGACCCCGGTTTTCTGCACACAACACTTTTTTACCATTAACATTTCTTACCGCGAAACGGATACCCGGTACAATTGATCCATCTATGTTTAAAGACACCCAGTCATCAGCGTGGTAGACAAGAGGGAATCTTGGAGCATGAAGAAATTGAGCGAACAACGTATCATTCTCTTCATAAACTTCTATTGGACTTTCATACATCATGCAATAGGTTCCCGTATAAAAATGTTTTATATGCTTTGGCATTGAGACTACCGGTGGAACATCGGGTAATTCCGGTTTTCTTAAATTCCTGAAAATTTTTGCAGCCTGCTCCAATGCATAATAGGAGATATCATTAGGGTAAAAATTCGCAGAATTCGCTGTAACAAATACGCCAAGTTTTTTATCTTTTGCAATTAACAGATTGCTATTGTAGGGAGGTAAATTTCCACCATGCCCCACAACTTTACCCAGATAGTCAAGAGTGTGGTTTTCAAGCATCCAGCTTAAACCAAATGTATACGCACTTGCATATCTGTCATAAAGATTCATCGGTAAATAGACACTCTGGTTGTGGTACATATACTGCAGGGTAGCAGGATGAAGTATCGATCTTTTTTGAGCAAATCCATTATTCACGATCATTTTGATAAACTTCGCCATATTGTCGCTGCTTGAAGCAAGAAATCCGGCAGGGCCACAGTTTATATAGTAATAAGGAAAAGGATTTCCCTCTGCATCATACCCTTTGGCAAGAAGCGTTGGATTCTCCTTTACAGGATCAAATCCGGATTCGTTCATTCCACATGGTTTTAAAATATGATCATAAACATATTCCTCGTACTTTTTCCCGGATACGCGCTCAACGATCAAGCCCAAAAGCGATACTGCAAAATTTGAATATGCCGTGATATAATTTGGATTGTATGGCGCATATTCGTTTTGTGAAAACTCTGGAAATGTCCTGAAATCCTCTACTGGATATTGTGAACCATCCTCTGTTGACACTTTATCGCCGAAGATACCGGACTGATGAGCCATAATAGAGCGAATCGTTATCATCCGCCGTGTGTTTTCATGATATTTTATAGAAAAATCAGGAAGATAGGTCTGAATTGGTGCATCGATATCAATCAGCCCCTCCTGAGCAAGCTGCATAATTGCTATTCCTGTGAACACTTTAGTGATCGAACCGACATGGAAAAGCGTCTTTGCCTGAACAGGAATATCCTGCTCTTTATCTGCAACACCAAAACCTTTCTCATAAACGGTGTTGTCATCGTCTACAACGACAATTGACATACCAGCAGCATTCACTTCACCCATTCGGGCTGCAATGTACTCATCCATGACCTTTTCAAACTGTTTTTTCTTTAATTCATACCAATGATGCCCTTTAGGTCCTCTGATATCCGGGTGATGAGGAACTAGCGCTGAAAATGCCCCGATTGCCAAAAAGCCAATCAAGCCGCAGGCTGTAAACAACCCGTTTCTACTGATGTTCATAGTAACCCTTTCGTTGTATGATGTGTGTAAAACGCTGGAGATTCTCATTTGGTAAACGCTCAATTCTCCATCCGTTTTGTATAGGAGTTCGTGGACGTAATAAGAATATTACCGGTTGAACTGAAAAAATAAGATAACAGGTGGCTTGATTTTTCAAGAATAATGCATTATTTCTGTTTTTGTGATCAGTTATCTTCATTTTTCTACCACTAAGTATTTACTTATATAAAATTAGCATTGACATTAAGAGTTAATGCATTATATTTTGTTTAAAGTATTGAGTTCTTATTTGAAATGCATCCAAAGTTCTCATACCTCAAATTCGCAACAAATATCATTTCGTCTACATATAAAAAGAAGGGGTGTATATGTAATAATTACAAATATTACGGATTACCAATGGTACTGAACTTTTAATATTTTACCTTTTTAACGCACATTACTTTCTGCTGATAGAAAAATAGTAGATTTAATTCAGAAAAAAGTAATTGGGTAATATTCTTTATTTAATCAATTGTCTAAGGAGAGTTCTATGAGATCGAAAAAGTTAATAACCTGTTTGCTTTCAATTAATTTAATTCTGTTATTGGGATGTAGTAATAATGTCAACACTCCTACAGAGTACAACGATTCTAATAGTAGGTTGGTTTCATCTTTAAACCTTCCATCAATAAGTGACTTTTCAAATGCTTCAACTGAAGATCAAATAGAAATAGAAAACTATTTACAACAACAGGGCCATAATAGTATTCAGTATTTTAAGAATTATGTTATGATTGATAAAGACTTAATAGTTGACTTATCTCTAATAAATAAATGTA
>JAAZBG010000217.1 GCA_012513915.1 Fibrobacter sp. | reverse complement strand
TCCGAAGTTTTCATCAAAGAGGGTATTCGCCATGAATTTGTTGATTTTAGAAAAACGACGGTCGGTCAGCGAAAACTCACCGATTTTGTCAGCATTTTTCTGTGCAAGCATCTCCCTGAGAAGGTTTTCATTTTCAGCTGCTGTTGCTTTGACAATAATACCGTTTTTAATCTCGAATTGAATATCCCGGATGATATTTCCATATCGATAAAGCGGCAGATCAAAGAATATTGTGCCATTTACGCCACGCCAGTCCGGTGATGTAAATATTTCGAAACTTGGAATATTGCGTCCGCGTCCGCCAAGCCATTTGCGGCGTTCCCCGATTTGAACCCATATATCAGTGTTCTTTGCCTTGACATGTACTTTTTCTATTCTCATGTCGTTAAGTTTTTCAAGAATGTCCTGCATCTCTGACGTCACTTGTTTCCATTTTGCCACCGGATCATTTTCATAAAGAAAACATGCGCGGTTGATCTGTTCCCAGTATTCTTCTATTGACATATTGGCTTCTTTTGCGCAGCCATCGGTGCCATACATACAAAGTGTCCATGTGAATTTACCCTGATCTTCCTTTACGTCAAGCCAGTCCCGGAATGGCTTTGTGCTTCTGCTTGAAAGTATCACCTTTCGGGGGTCTGCTTTTGCGAGATACAGCGGGTCGTCTTCAGCGAGAATCCGTACGTAGTGATCTATCTGGTCTGCAAGTCCTTTATAAAACTTTTCGGGAAAAAACCCCACCTGTTCATCCGAACCCTCCTGAAGCTGAATCAATTTAAAATCATCATCCTGAAGAATCACCAATGGAAATCCACCGCTTTTAAGAATTGCGCGTGAAATCTCCTTTGCAAGAGGAATACCGGCTGTTTGACTTGCAAGATAAACGACTTCGTTTTTTCTGATCCCGTTTCCATCATTGAGTGCAAAATTTATCAGTACTTTTGCATATTTTTCGAGTAGCTCTTTTGAAGGTATATACATGTAACGTCCCTTTCTTCGATATAATAAATTGTAACAAAAATTCCAGAACTGTTGATGTATAATCCTAAAATCCGCAGTTGAATCGTGATGCTCTGCGCAAGCTATTGTCACATCTTGCATTGCAAAAATGCTCACCATATTGCACCGAGTATGCCTGCGCTTTTTGCAAATCAATCTGTAACAATATCTTGTGCATATCACTCACGCTCAACCACGGAATTTAGGATAATGAAGGTAATTAGAGTTTATTAATATAAATAATACCGATGTACTAATATGGTTTTTCTATAGTTGCCGAAAAAAACATATAAAACTATACATTACTACCACGGGAAAAATCCAGAGTGCGGATGCAGTTTCCAAAAAAACGCCAAAAAAGCGTAAAAAAATTTAAAAAACCTGATTGCATGATAAATGCATAACGTCGTGACCGGTAATTATTCTCTGTAGAGAATGGAATGTTGGTGAAGAAACATCATTGTTGTAGTGCAAGGTGCAATACTTCTGTATATTAGCAATAGTTATCAAATGCCGATACTGAATTTATGCATTTCAAATTTTCTCTCCCGTGAGGAATGTCTCTCCCCTCCTTACGAAGGCACCATTATCAGTTTTAATGGTGCCTTATTTTTGTTATAATTGCATGGATTATGGATGAATTCCGGCGGGTCTATGATAGTAAATCGTTTGCTTAATCTGATGTGTCAATTGAATTATAACTGTCCATTGCTTTGGAATAGGCGTACCAGTCAAGGGGCTCACCGCACTGGAACGTGTTATTACCGGTTTTTTTTGAAGCGTACATCATTTCATCAGCTTTTTTTAAAAGAACCTGCACCATAGCCTGAAAATAAAGATGCGGCAAAGGATGCGGGAATTGTGAAATGTCGATTGTTCGGGCATTAAGCGAAACAATTCCCATGCTTCCTGATAATGTATATACTTCACCGGGTCCATAAATTTTTTCCAGTACGAGAGACTTGATAATCCGGTCTCCCACATTTGTCGCACCAATGATTTCTGTCCCTGGAAGGACAATGATAAATTCATCACCGCCAATGCGGCCGGCAAAATCGCCGGTGCGGATTGATTTTTTAAAAACCTTTCCCAACAGTGCCAGGGCCCTGTCACCTGAAGGATGTCCTGCTGTATCATTGATTTTTTTTAATTCGTCAAGATCAAACATGATAATTGAGAGCGGGGCGCAGGAATGAAATGCACTGCGTAATTCTTTAGTCAATAACTGAACTGCATAGCGGCGTATAAATACTCCTGTCAATGAATCACGTGTAGCCATTTCGTAAAGCTGAGCATTCTGAATCGCAACTGCTGCCTGATTTGCGAAAATGTAAAGCATCTCAAGATCGGCATCCTGCTGAATGCTTTCATCAAGATAGATGAAACCAAGTGTTGTTTCGCCGACACGTAACGGTATAAAGGTGCTGTTACCGGCATACCTCACTTTACCATCATTCAGGATTTCGGTAACAACAGATATTCCTGAAGCATCAAGAACATCTTCCATGATAATTTTTCCGGAAAATCTCCCGATACCGGCATGTATCCGTAAGATCATGTCGTCCTTGAGCATTGCCAGAAAGCTTTCGCAGGTTACATGCATATGTTCAGAATTGCAACCCGGTAGTGATGCCAGAAATGAGTTGCTGAATCCAAGCAATCCACTCAACTGCCAGAGGATTCCCTGCAATAGATCATCAAGCGGCTGAATTTTGTGCATTTCCGGAGTGATATCAAGTATATAGTTCAGCCCCTGTCTGCTTTTGTTAAGTAAGGAAACTGTATATGCAGACTTCAATCCGATATCAACCCAGAGAAGTAGTTTTTCGGTACCCTCGCTTTTATCGTAATATCCCTGAATATTCAATCGCTGGAGCATTTCCCGCGGTGGATTCTCGCTTGAATATCCTGTTTGTAAAATAATCTGAATACTGCTGCTGAACTTCCGCATCTCGGTAACAACTTCCTCTCCCGTCATTTCGGGCATGAAATAATCAAGAAGAACAAGATCAACCGTATGCATATGCAGTAATTCAAGTGCCATTTTTCCGCCATTCGCGGCGTATACCTTATGCCCTTCATGTTCAAGGACGAGCCGGGTTGCTTCAAGATAGTCCGGATTGTCATCAACAAGAAGGATTGACTTACCACTATTTTTAGTATCTTTATATTTTCGAGCCATTTAAAACAGAACCTTTCAGGTTGTTCTTGATACAAAGGGTAAATGTTGTACCTTTGTTTACAGTACTTTCTACATTGATAGAACCACCGAAATCAACGGTAATGATTTCGTATACAATAGAAAGTCCTAAGCCGTTCCCTTTACCTAATGGTTTTGTGGTAAATGATGGATCAAATATGTTGGAAAGTTTTCCTGCGTCAATGCCGCATCCGTTATCTTCGATACGAATTATGGTTCTGTCGTTATCATCAGGAGCAACGGTAACGTTAATTACTCCATCCGTTCTGCTGCCTATTGCATCAAGGGCGTTGGTGAACAGATTGGTTATTACCTGAGTAAATCTGGTTGGTGATCCGCATATCTCTGCGCATTGTTTACACTGACTAACCTCGATTGATACATGTGTATCATTAATTGCATGACTTAAAAAGGTAATGACGCTCTTAATGATATCAATAATGTCAAATGTTTGCGTTTCAACACCTCTGACCTCACGGGACTGTGCCTTGATACTGCGGATAAAGTCTGTTGAACGGATTACCGCCTTATTTGCCAGTGCTACCAGATCGCTTATCTCATTAACAAATACTTTACGGTCAAGCAGATTTTCCATGTCAAACAGCCTGTCGGAATTCTGCAGCATGGTTTTTAATTTGTCAATTGATGATGAAAGTGTTGAAAGGGGGGTATTCATTTCATGAATAATACCGGCAGTAAACCTTCCGAGTGATGACATCTTTTCTGATGCAAGTATGCGTTCATGATTTTGCTGAAGCTGCATAAGAACATTTTGAAGTTCTATTGTGCGCTTGTTTAACTGGTCATTGGTTACAGCGAGTGATTGTGCCTGCATGGATGACGTTTGATCAGTAATTTCTTTTTTTCTTAACAGACTCACAGACCATAACGATGCACTTAGCTGTGATGGATACAATGTGTAAAAAAATTCATCAAGTGATCCGATTTCGAATAGGGCAAATCCAATCTGATTTTCGCCATAAAACAGCGGTTCAATGAAAAAAACAGAACTCATGGTTGTACATGGTACCGAATCAGGCAGGATATCGCTGCTTGAAAAGGAAATTCCGTTATCAGGAAGCGTGATGGATCGTTTTTCATTGTAAGCAAACACAAGCCTTGAACGATCAAGTGGTTTCAGCGGATCATCATAGAGTGATAGGTAAAACGATAGTAGGTCGGTTTTTGGAAGTACTATCGACAGATGATTGATGATACAATCAAGATTGCCGCTTTTTATGAGACCGTTATTTAAGGAATTAATAAAAGATATTTTTTCTGTCAACTCTATCTGCGCCATTTTATAGTCATTTGCAGCGATATCACTTATTATTACACGCCCCTGCTTAATACACTCAGTCGCATACTGTAAACTTTCTGATGGCACAAAATCCGGAAGACTGTCTTCCAGTATGCTCAATGCAAGATGCCACTGCATATACGCATCCTTGTTGGTAACAGTTTCCCGGAGCAGTGTACTGAACCCGTGAATGAAGCTGTGTCTGCTGAAATCGTTAATCTGTTTGCAGAAAGATTGTACAAACCGTGCAATGATTTCATCCGGTTGGGGAAAATTCAGCAGCTTCAGTTTTTTCAGAATCTTTCTATGATTTTCTTGACATGTGATATTTTGCGGTGCTTTTCCATTGTCAATTGCGATGCTTTCAGAAAGCTGGTCGACAGCCTGAATCCCTAAGGATTGACAACCACAGCTTTTGCGAAGAACAAGTGATGGTGGAATGATGATATCATGATCCGGTAGTCCTTCACCATTGAAAAAGCCATTAAGAAGCTTGACTGCATGCCAGCTTCGCTCATAGGGCTTCATTGAAACGGTTGTGAGTGTCGGAATACAAAATTCAGTGAAAATGCTGTTATTAAATCCGACAACGCTGATCTCATCGGGTACGGTTATTTTTTGATGTGCCAATTCATGCAGTGCTCCTGTTGCAAGCAGGTCTGATGCGCAGACGATAACGTCAGGTTTGATTGTTGATTTTGACAGTAATGCCCGGACTCCGTATCTTCCGCTGTCATACGACCATGCAAGCGGTTCGGTAATAAGCGATTCATTGACAGGAAAGCCATGTTCAACGAGAGTCTTTCTGAACGCCGCAAGACGTGCCTCTGCATCTTTACTTTCAACAGGGCCCCGGATAAATCCGAAGTTCCTGTAACTATGGTCATGTATCAGATGGTCAAGTAATTCATACATACCGCAATTGTTGTCAATTAAAATATTAAGGGTGTCATCAATTCCGGAACCGACATTGATTATTGGGATGTCAAAAACTTTTTTACAGCGTGTAATAAGTTCAGTTTTCTGCTCAGAGATACGCAGCGAATCGGAATGAATAATCAATCCGTCAATTTTTGTATCGCTGATCAGGTCAAAAATAATATCGCCGGATTTTTCCGGTGTGGCCAGACCACTGCTCCTGAAACTGCTGTTGAAATATGCTCCCTGAAAACACAGAACGTTGTTGTTGAATTGTGATGCGGCATCAAAAATACCATGTAAGGATGAGCTGAAATGACCAGACCAGAATACCGGTATCACTATGGCAATCGTTGGCTGTGTTGAATGTAAAAAGTTTTTCACGTTATATAATCCATTGTTTCAGACGATTCTGTTTTCTGTTATTGCAGATTCCCAGTACATGGAGTAGCTTTTCATAGCATCTGCAAAAGTCATCCAGGAAAGTAATTCTCCTGATTCAATACAATTTTTACCTTTTTTCTTTGCACGGTACATCGTTTCGTCAACCCTTGCCAAAAGGTGCTGTATCATTGCCTGAAAGTAAACATGTGGTACGGGATGCGGATAGTCATCAGAATTTACTTCAAGGGGCATAAGTGTTATTGTGCCAAGACTTGCTTTAATGGGATAGACCTGACCGGGCCCGTACACTTTTTCCTCGTTTATCATCTCGATTATCCGTTCTGCCACATTTTTAGCGCCCGCCTGATCGGTTTGAGGCAGTACGACCGTAAATTCATCACCCCCATACCGTCCTACCAGATCATTTGAACGTGTTGCCCTGCGTAAAACTTTTCCAAGTAATGCTAAAGCCCTGTCACCGGCAGAGTGTCCGGCATTATCGTTGATGAGTTTTAATTCGTCAAGATCAAGGAGAATGATACTGATTGATGAATGCGTATGAAATGCTGTGCGAAGTTCTTTGGTCAGCAGTTGCAATGCGTAGCGTCTGATATTAACACCTGTCAATTGATCACGTGTAGCCAGTTCGTAAAGTTGCGCGTTTTGAATAGCAACAGCAGCCTGATTTGCGAAGATGTTAAGCATGTCAAGATCAGTTTTTTCGACAATGTTATCATCAAGATAGATCACACCAAGCCGGGTATCACCAATCTGCAATGGAATCATGGTACTTTTTTCATGGTAACAGATACGTCCCTCAGCAATTGTATTGGTGACAACCGATATTTCGTTGCTGTCAAGAACTTCCTCGAGTAGGACTTTCCCGCTGAAACGTCCGATTCCAGCATGAATTCTTAGTGCCATATCCTCCTTGATAATAGCCAGGAATCCCTCATGAGTGGAATTTGCGAGTTCTGTCTGTTTTTTATTCGGAAAAACCGCAAGAAATGAATTTCCAAAACCCAGCAGACCACTGAATTGCCAGAGAATACCCTGAAACAGTTCATCGAGCGGCTGAATTTTATGCATCTCCGGAGTGATATTAAGGATATAGTTCAGTCCCTGCCTGCTTTTGTTAAGAAGTGATACCGTATATGATGCCTTCAGGCCGACATCAACCCATAACAGTAACTTTTCCGTACCCTCACTTTTGTCGTGATATCCCTGAATGTCAAGTCTTTTTAAAAGGTTTCGCGGAGGATTTTCACTTGCATAACCGGTCTGAAGAATTATCTGGAGGCCAGGATTGAATTTTCGTATTTCGATGACCGTTTCTTCACCGGTCATTTCCGGCATAAAGTAATCAAGTAATACCAGATCGACTGTTGTTTTATGCAAAATGCGTATGGCTTCTTTGCCACTGCACGCTTCAATTACCGTATGACCATCATGTTCGAGTACAAGTTTTGTCGCCTCAAGATACTCCTGATTGTCATCAACAAGGAGAATGGTTCTTCCACTGGGTTGTTCCGACTTGTATTTTCTGGCCATTTTAAATACAACTCCTAAATGGTTTTTAGGTGAAGATAGAACGTGGTTCCTCTGCCCCGTTCGCTGTTGACAGAGATACTCCCGTTAAAATCCTCAGTAATAATTTTCTGGACAATAGGCAAACCAAGACCGGTACCCCGTCCGAATGACTTTGTTGTGAACAGTGTTTCAAAAATTTTATCGATGTTTTCTTTTGATATTCCACAACCGGTATCGGCAATGGAGACTGTCAAATCGCGATTGTCAACATCTACAGAAATGGTGATAAGCCGTACCCTGGAAAATTCGAGAGCATCGATTGCATTTGTCAGTAGATTGGTAAATACCTGTGTCATCTTTTCCGATGATCCCCTGATCATTACCGGTTCCCCTGATGCGTTCAGTTTTACGTTACAAAAAGATTGCCTGATCGAATGGTTCAGGAACCTGGTGACACTATCAATAACCGAAAGCAGATTGAAATCAGAATGCTCAGGAGTTTTCCTTTTACCAGTCTGTTCCTGAATGCTTTGTAGATAGTTTAGAGCATAAAAAACAGACTTTTCTGACAGGTCAACTGCCTTCAGCAAATCACCGATTATTTGCCTGAGATCATCAGTTCCAACATCCTGATCGTCAATTGACATGTTGAGTTCGTTGGTTAAAAGATCCATTTCTCCCACGGATGCCCGTATCGTCGCGAGGGGAGTGTTGATTTCATGTGCAATACCGGCAGTGAGCCGCCCGAGTGATGCCATCTTTTCGGCAACAAGCAGTTTATCTTTATTGCGTTCTACCTGTTGAAGCGCAAATTCAAGTTCTGATGCCCGATCCTGAAGTACCTCATTGTATTTAGTGATTTCATTAGACAATGAATGTAACGTGGATTCATTTTTTTCAATTTTGCTTTTTAACCGGGAACTCCATAGGGCGGCACTCAGCTCTGCAGGAAACAGTTCATAAAAACAGCAATCTTTTCGCCTTAATTCAAAAAGAAAATACCCGATTTGATTGTAGCCATAAAAAAGCGGTTCAAGAATTAATGACTTGAATTGACTCATCGGTATGAACTCTTCAGGTAAAATCTGACTGGAAATGAATCGTACGCCACCTGGTGGTATTGTCAGTCTGCCGGTTCTGTTGTATGCCAGTATCAGGTTCGAGTATTCAAGCGGTTTTTCGGGATCTTCGTAAAGAACAAGATAACATGATGAAAGACCGATTTTGGGTAGATCGTGTACAAGAAGGTCCAGAATACGGTTTAGCTCGATGGTCGTATTTAACGAGTGATTCAATGCACTAATCGCAACATTACGTTCCTCGATTTGAAGTAACGATGCCTTCTGAATCTGTTCATTGGTTTCACTCAGATGTATTCGTGCTTTTAAAATCAGTGCCCGATCGGCATTAATCTGATTCTTGTCGGTAAAGTATTCAAGAGAAAGATCCAGCACGTTTAATGCATCATGCCAGCGTGTAATATCAAAACCATCATTTACATAGTGATGAATAATATCGTTGAAAACGGGTAAGAAATGTACCTCTTTTGATTTGGTAATCGTGTCTATAAATGTAGCAACAAATGTTTCACACCATTCTATGACCCTCTGTTTTCGGGGTGCATCCAGTGCGTTAAATACCTGTTCTTTCATCTGTTCACGTATTGCCAAAATATCAATGTTTTCGTTTGTCCTGACCGGGGTATCACATCTAATCCTGAACGCGGTTTCGCTTGCCCTGGCAGCTCCTGATAAACAACCACACGACTGCCGCAGTATTATCGGTGCGTCAACGATATAATCGCTGCGCAAATCAATGCCGTTAAAATGATCCGAGAGAATCTTGATTGCCATGCACCCCCGTTTATAAAGGTTCTGATCAATTGTTGTAATGGAGGGCGTTGTTGCTTCAGCGATAAAATCATTATTGAAACCGATTACTGCGGTTGTATCCGGCACATTGACATTCAGGGACCGGAGGGCATCAATAACACTATGCGCATCAGAATCGTTACTGCAGAGTATTGCATCAATTGCATTGTTAGTATGAGCCATTAATTTAATCGTTGCTGTGTATGCTGGTTCCCTGTTCCAGGCACAATTTTCAGAAACCAGTGTCTCATCATAGTCGATACCAAACTCCCCAAGCGAACTACGGTAGGCCTCCAGACGCGCATTAGACCTGGGGTCGTATGTTGGGTCGCAGATAAACGCTATGCGCCGCTTGCGATGAACTTCAACCAGATGACGTATCATTGTTTTAACCGCATTGGTGGTATCAATGGAAATAGTGGAGATGTTTTCGTTATGTGAACCGATATTTATGGCCGGAATCTGATCAAAGCCTTTGCAAAATTGAATAAGCTCAGTTTTGTCTGAACTGTATTTCAACCCTTCTGTAACAATTATTACGCCGTCAACGGTATGTCTGCTGAGAAGTTTATAGACAATAGTACCCGGTCTATCAGTGGGAGATTCCGGCGTTTCGAAACTGTCGCTTTCACAGTGGTAATGCCCCTGTATCAGAAGCAGATTCATTCCGTATTTTTCTGCTGCGTCCTGAATTCCGTGGTACAGTTTTAATAAGCTGCCCGACCAGAAATAAGGAAATACCACGGCAATAGTGATGTCATTATGACCCGGTATTTTAAATAATATATTTTTATTTCTCATATCTATATTACAAATGGTACGTAAATGGATAACGTAATAACAATAAACGAGATACGATTGTCACTAAAATGATCAGCCCCGATATCTGCGAAAAGCTGATTGTTTGCCTGACTTCAATTTTATCAATATTGCAAATTTTAAGCAACGTTTATACAGTATCGTATAAAAAAACAGGGTGATAGAGGCAATGCGGTGAAACGTTTGGAGAAGTATTTTACTGTTTCAGTCTATTTTGAATAGATATGCTGAATCCCCAACCCGTTAATTGCAATGCCTTTTTCAGTAACGGCAATACGTGATACGGTGGTATTCGGCAGTGTACGGCCCAGCAGGTTGAAATTGGATGCCGGGTGACTGTATGCAGTGTTTTGACGTGAGCCTGCCATACCCGAATTGATGTTAGTAGTGGTACATGCACCATCAGAGACTGCAAGATTAGTACCTGCCCCTGCAGTTTTTGCAAGAATCTCCCGGAGGCACTCTGTTTTGTCAAGCGTGTAGTCATACGGAATACTGATAGATATCGTGGAAGCAACATTCGGCCCGGCAGGAAATTCATCTTCAGCCGGGACCCATGTTACATTATTTCCCCAGATATTGCCCTTTACATCCCAGTATCCCATATCTGTTGTGTAGAATGTACCAAGCGGATTATTTGCATTTTCAAAATAATTGTTCTCTGCTTTTATTTTGCCGCCAATTCTGGGATTCATTCCTGATTTGGACAAACCATCATAGTGATTATTGAATGAATGTGCAGTTGCAAAGCGAAGCAGCGGAGTGCGTGATTCGATGTTTTTGTAGATATTGTGATGAAAGGTGACCGGGCCGTTATCCTTGTCGCTGTCACTGGAGCCGACCAGTCCGCCACGTCCGGAGTTTTTGAGGATGCTGTAGGAAAGAGTGACATATTTGGTGCCGTTTTTCATATCAAACAACGCATCAAAACCTTCATCCTCACCACCGCTTGCTTCAAGGGTACAATGATCAACCCATACGTTTGAAACGTTACTTTCCATCCCGATTGCATCACCGCCATTGGATGTCGGCGATCCTGACTTCTTTACATTACGAACAGTCAGGTTCCTGAGAATGATATTTTTTGCATCCCTGATATGGATTCCCAGCTGGTCAAACACCGCACCGCTTCCGACCCCAATAATCGTGATATTGCTGACAGATTTCAGTTCAATCAGGCCATCAGCAGTGTTGCACATCCCGCTTGCTTTTGCCGTATTACCGTGATTGATGATACCTTCAACTTCGATGATAACCGGTTCATCCCGTGATGTCCTGCCGCATAGAGCCTGGTGTATCTGAGTACCGGTGGTAGCCCGTACCACTTTACCGCCCTTACCGCCAGTAGTTCCACCATTCTGACCCGCAAAGCCATCAGCAGTCTGCGCAAAGGTGGCAGAAAATAACGCCGCCACCATTATGAACACACCAGGAAATTTATACGATAGAAGAGAATGATAGAGCATTTAAAAAACTCCTTAATAAAATTAGAACAGTTTGTAATGTGTTTTAAACTGTATATATGATATTAATCTACTATAAAAAAAGTAGTTTTGCATATAATAATATATAAAATAGTGATAAATTATTAGAACAGTGTAGAAACAGGATTTGGCAAGCAACCAATCTTCGACACTTCCGAAGCAAAAGGTACACTTTTCATGTACAGGATTTCAATTCTTTCTACTCTCACCTTGCGCCATACCACTTGCTTCCTCTTCCTGCCTGACACCCTCATCACTATTGCAAAAAGAGACCGTATGGCTGACACAAAAAAAGATTTTCCTTAGTCAAGGGTGGCGCTTCCGGCGGGGGGGGGTATTTCTGCCAGAGCCACAAGAGCCCTGGCTACTGGTCACTGTGGTCACTGCCTACTGTCTACTGTCTACTGCCTACTGCCTACTGCCTACTGCCCAACCCCTTCAGTCCGGATTCCAGTTCTGTGCGCTTGCGATAACCACCGCAATAAAAACCATCATGAATGATGCAAAGACGATCTGCTCCCGATGATTGTAGTTCTTTTTTGATACTGCAAGTGTGGGACTTTTGATCGTGTCGATTACCAGTGATGCCGTTGATGGCAGTGGTATGGAATCTGCCGGTTGAACCGTTGTGTCTGCCACTGACAGAACAGAGGCCGGCATCGTGTCCGGTGCAGTTGCTTCCTGAACGGGAACGGTTTCGGATGAATCCGGCTGTAGTTCAGTTGTCTGTGCCTGTAACAGTACACAGACACCAAATAGTAACGAAAAGAATAGTTTATGCAACATTCGTGTTTATCCTAACAGTTTTGACAAAATGGCGTTGATCTCTTTCGGGTTACCGCTTCCCTTTGTTGCTTTCATTGCCTGACCGACAAAGAAGCCCATCAGTTTTTTATCGCCGCCCTTATAGCGTTCAATTTCTGATGGGTTCGCATCGAGAATCTGTTTTACCACTGATTCAAGCGCTGATGTATCAGAAACCTGTGTTAATCCCTGTTCATCAATGATAATCTGAGGATCCTTATCCTGTTCCTGAATCAGATCAAAGACTTTACGTGCGGCTTTTGCAGATACCGTGCCGTTGTCAATAAGTGTTATCAGTGATCCCAGGCGCACAGGAGTTACTTTGAGTTCGGAGAGAGCAAGTTTCTGATCATTAACAATACGTAAGACATCAACCATAACCCAGTTTGCAGCCTGACGTACATCACACTTGCTTTCAATGACCTTTTCGAAGTAGTCAGCGATCTGTTTGTCTGATGTCAGCACGATTGCTGCATCCTGTGCGATACCAAGTGTTTTAATAAAACGCTCTCTTCGTGCAGCAGGAAGTTCCGGCAGTGTTGTTCTGGCAGTGTCAATCATTTCCGTTGTGACAATTACCGGTAGAAGGTCGGGCTCCGGAAAATAGCGGTAATCGTTGGCGTCTTCCTTTGAGCGCATCGGAATCGATCTGTTTGCGTTCGGATCCCAGAGAAATGTCTGCTGCAGAATTGTTCCACCTGATAACAACACTTCTGCCTGACGTTCTGCCTCGTAGTCAAGTGCCTTTTCGAGGTTACGGAAACTGTTCATATTTTTTATTTCTGTTTTTGTTCCCAGTTTCGTTTGTCCCCGGGGGCGCAGAGAAATGTTTGCATCACAACGAAGACTACCTTCCTCCATGTTACAATCGCAGATGTGAAGATACTCGAGAATCTGTTTGAGTGATTCGAGGTATGCATATGCCTCTTTTGAACTACGCATATCAGGTTCACTGACAATCTCGATCAGTGGCGTTCCGCACCGGTTGACATCAAAGAGCGATTCCGGCGCCTGATCATGAACAAGCTTTCCGGCGTCTTCCTCAAGATGGATACGGGTGATACCGATCTCCCGCTCATTACCATCAACGTTGATTGCTAATGTGCCTTTCCCGCAAATCGGAATTTCGTACTGAGAGATCTGATACCCTTTTGGCAGATCCGGGTAGAAATAATTCTTACGTGCAAAGATTGATCGCGGTGCAATAGGGCAGCCAAGTGCAAGACCGGCTTTTACCGCCATTGCAACAGCTTCACGGTTAAGAACCGGCAGAGATCCCGGGAGGCCAAGACAATTAGGACATCCATGTGTATTGGGGCCATCACCGAACTTTGATGTACATCCGCAGAAAAGTTTTGTCTGTGTCAAGAGCTGTGCGTGTACCTCAAGACCAACCACCATTTCAAATTCCACCGCAAACCTCCTCAATTATTTAATTATCGAATAGTATCAATATTGGTTGGGGCGAATTATTACTCGCCCGGTTTTACCCCCGCGTTGGGGCGAAT